>CAYQYJ010000052.1:0-14731 GCA_964421605.1 uncultured Ardenticatenaceae bacterium
AAGCGGCGTAGGAAAGACTCATCTCCTGTTAACCCGGCATGGAGCAGCTTCACCGCCACCAGGCGACCCAATATCAAATCATGCGCCTTGAAAACAGTGGCCATGCCCCCGCTGCCAACTCGCTCCAGCAGTTGATACCGATCGTTGAGTAGTTGTCCTTCCCTCTGCATATAGCAATTGTATGGCGGATCAGCCAAATCGCAAACCTGCGCTCAGTGCGACCTGTTTTATGGGCGGTGTCTTTCTGTGTGTCAGGTACTGCAGCGTTCTGTCGGTTTCCAACTGCCAGATACATTGCGCCAGATAGGGCCGGAATCCCAGTTCATCGTTGATCCGCAGCATGGGCGCGTTGGAGTTGGCGTTCCCTGTGCGCACGAAACGTACCTGGGGGCGTTCACGCAGCACGCGCGCCAGCATAGCGGCTTTCATCCATCGCCCCAAGGAATGTCCGCGGTGTTCTGGCAAGACGGCTGTGGCGTCCTGGATCAGCAAGTAGGCTCGTTCACGATTCCAGAACATTTCACTGTAACCAGCAAATTGACCGCCAGAACGGTGACGCGCGTAGACGGTCCAGCGCTCTGTGCCATTGGCAAAGATGCTTTGCTCTATCTGGCGTAGATGTTCTGGCGTGACTTCAAAGTCTTCCAGTTCCAGGTTGTCGCGTGGCTGTTGATCCATCACGCGGTTAAGACGGGCGATTTCCGCCAGGTCCGCTTCGGGATAGGGGCCATCCCAGAAACCAATCTCATACTCAGGCGCGCGCTCAGCGGCCTGGCTTTGCCAGCGCGCAATCAGGTCGGGATCTACTGTTTCCAGATCAAGCTGGTTGATATGAGTTTCCAAACCGCGCTCCGCGCCCAGGCGAGCCAGGAATGCTTCGCCTGCCGGCACAGATGCCGTCGTATTCGTCATCATCAGGCGGCGATTTTGTCGCTGCGCTAGGTCTACCACACAAGATAACAGTTGGGAGCCGAGGCCGCGCTGGCGAAATGCCGGCAGCACTCCCACATTAAACTGCAACAAATGCTGGTTTGTCTCCATCTTAAAGATGGCAGCATCCGCGTGCGCAATAATTGCCGTTTCTGGCTCATTCCAGACCGTCCAGGTAGACACTTCCACAAAGTCTGGCACATTGCGCCAGGTCTGCACGAATGCTTCCAGGGACAGCGGCGGATCGTCTGGCAGACGCTCCTGGCGCATCTGGCTGGCGTACGCATGGTAAACGGCGTACTCGGCTGGTGAAGCGTTTCGCACGTCAAACGTTTTCAAGTGGGCGGCAAATAGGTTCATGACAGTTCCTCTTGTTTAGCTTAGTAGATACGCCGGTCACTGTATCCGGTCAGCAATAGCTTCTTTGACTGCTTTATTCGCCTGGAAGACGCCAAACACTTTGATCGTGTTGATGGTGGCTGCCGCTAGTTCTGGCGACACGTCATCGTCAATGACCAGCATCCCGATTACGCGCGCCGAAACCTGTTCCCCTCTGGCTTGCGCTTTTTCCAGGTCTTTGCGGCTGTAGTTGACCACGCCCACCGCCATCGTCTTGCGCACAATGCTTTGCTTTAGCTCCGTATCATGCCGCAGCAGTTGGTGGCGGATGGCGGCGCGGATGAAATCGGTGCGATTGGAATAAAACCCTTCTTCGACGAGCAGATCAATCTGCCCCAGGTCCACGACGCTCATGTTAATAGTTATTTTCTCTGTTTCAGCCATTATTACGTTTTCTCCTCAATTTGGATTCCTTATACCATCCATGTGGATGGTATAAGGAATATATTAGCACGAAAGCGAAGGCTTGTCAATACCTTTCCATCCCATAACCATCTAGCGGGATGGTTTTGGGATGGGCGTTGCACTTTCTGAAGGAGACAACATGCGTCGTGGCGCACCACTCTTGTGCTGTGCTTATCGAAGCAATCAATGAAAATGGACCGCCGGCTTCCAGCCGGCAGGGACAAACTAACAGTTTGTCCTACAAGTCTCCGCGCCCTCCGCGTCTCCGCGTGAGATAACTTTTGAAGGAGATAGATGAGACGGCCCTCTGAGATATGGCTACTTTCTAACCGCAAACTGCCCCTTTCCTTGCATTTTTGCAACGTTCCCGCGCGCCAATCCAGGTAATCTTTGCTTATCAAGCCATTTTGGCTTGCGACAACGGTTCTTACCATTCACGAGGAGAAACAGAATGAGGCTACTACAGCAATCTTATAATAAACGGTCGCTTTACCTCCTGGCCGTTTTCCTTTTTTTTGTGTTGGCGCTGGGCATTGCCAGTTGCCGCGACAACGGTGACGAGAATGGCGGGGAGGACGTTGGTTTGCCCAGCGACGCCGCCGCGTTGGCTGCCGAGCGCGGTTTGACTTCGGAAAACATCTACGCCGCGCTTAAGACCTACCTGCCCACGGGCGAACATGACCCCTATATCATGTTTGCTTCGGGCGGGCAGTCCGGGCAAGTGTTGGTAATTGGCGTGCCTTCTATGCGCATTTTGAAGGTGATCGGGGTGTTCACGCCGGAGCCGTGGCAGGGGTATGGCTATGGCGGACATGGCGATGATGTGTTAGAGGGCGGTTTCTTAGACGATAAACCAATTCTATGGGGAGATACGCATCACCCAGGTCTGTCAGAGAGCAATGGCGAATACGATGGGCAATTCTTGTTCATCAACGACAAGGCCAACTCGCGTATTGCCGTTATTGATTTGCGCGACTTTGAAACGAAGCAAATCCTCAAAACGCCCAATGCAATTAACGATCATGGCGGCGCGTTTGTGACTCCCAACACAGATTATGTCATTCAGGGCCCGCAGTATGCCGCGCCAATTGGCTATGAATATGCGCCCCTGGAAGAGTATGAGTCGCTTTATCGGGGCATCATGACCTTCTGGAAGTTTGATCGTCTCACCGGTCGCATTGATATGGAGAAATCCTTCCAGATGGTGCTGCCTCCTTATTGGCAAGATTTGTGCGATGCCGGCAAAAAAGTCAGCGATGGTTGGGTTTTCTGTAACTCCTTCAACACGGAGTTAGCCACTGGCGGCATTGAGTTGGGCAATCCCCCGTTTGAGGCGGGCACGGCGCGCAACGACACCGATTACTTGCACATCGTCAACTGGCGCAAGGCGGAAGAAGTAGCCAACAGCGGGCAGGTTGACGTCATCAATGGGATGCGCGTGATCAGCCTGGAAACGGCTGCCGCCGAAGGTATCCTCTACTTCACCCCTGAACCCAAAAGCCCTCATGGCTCCGACGTCACCCCTGGCGGCGAATACGTCGTTGTCGGCGGCAAACTGGACCCCCACGTCACGGTTTACTCTTTCGAGAAAATTCAACAAGCCATTGCCGCTGGCGAGCATGAGACCGATCAATATGGCGTGCCTGTGCTGCCCTTAGACGCCACTATGGAAACCCAGGTGGAACTGGGGCTTGGCCCGCTGCACACTGTCTACGATGCCAATGGTTACGCCTACACTTCCCTGTTCCTCGATTCGGCGGTGGCCCGCTGGACACTGGGGGGGCCCTATGACGACTTGAACGACGACGCCCCCTGGACATTGGTGCAAAAATTGCCCGTTCATTACAACATCGGGCACATTGCGGCGGTCGAAGGGGACACGGCGACGCCCGGTGGGGAATTTGTGGTGGCGTTGAACAAATGGAGCATTGACCGTTTCGCCAACATTGGGCCTTTGATGCCGCAAAACTTCCAACTGGTGGACATCAGCGGCGGCGGCGCGCAAATGAAGCTGCTTTACGACATGCCCATTGGCATGGCTGAACCCCACTATGCCCAGATTATTCGCGCCGACAGGCTGAATCCCTGGCAGGTTTATCCAGAATTGGGTTGGGATGTTGGCGCTATGGCTCCCGACCCCAACGCTGTCACCAGCCCAGACGGCGCGCGAGTGGTGCGGGATGGCAATAACGTAGAAATCTGGATGACCGTGGTGCGTTCCCACTTCCAGCCAGAGCGGGTCGAACTCAAGCAGGGAGACAACGTCATCTGGCACCTGACCAACATTGAGCAAACGCCAGACGCCACCCACGGCTTTGCTATCTCTGGCTACAACATCAACCTTAGCCTGGAGCCGGGCGAAACCCAAACCATTGAGTTTGTGGCTGATATGTCTGGCACCTTCACCTACTACTGCACGGAGTTCTGCTCTGCCCTACATCTGGAAATGTTAGGCTACATGCTTGTCGAACCGTAGTAAAGGGGCGAACACCCCGTAAGAGGCTTATCATGCCACGCTTTTCTTTTGATTCTGACGTTCAAGTGCTGCTGCCCGATGGTCAGACCCGTCCTCTGATGGCTTATCTCACCCCCAGCTTCTTGTTGATGTTGGGTGGGCTGCTGTTGATCATCTCCATCTTCCAACCTTACTGGAGCATGACCATGTTTGCCCCCCAATATCCCCAAGGGCTAAAGGTAGATGTGTACGTTAACCAGTTAGCTGGGGATGTGCGTGAGATTGATTCTTTGAATCATTATCTGGGGATGCCATCGCTAGATGAGGGCGGTCAATTGGAACGCTCTATCTCGGCGTTGGCAATTACCACGCTGGGTCTGTTGCTGTTGGCTGGCGTTTTTGTGCATAACAAATGGGCGGCGCTGCTGGCTTTGCCTGCGCTGCTTTTCCCGTTTGTTTTTCTGGCTGACCTGGCCTTCATTCTATACCAATATGGACACAGCATTGATCCGCAATCGCCACTGGGCGGAGCCATTGACCCGTTCATGCCTCCCCTGCTTGGACAGGGAATGGTGGGACAGTTCGAGACGATAGCCAGCGCAGAGCCAGGCTTATACCTGGCGTTTGCCGCCCTCCTCGTCATCTTAATTGGCTTGTGGTTCCATCGCGCCGCTTACAAACCGGTTTTGGATGCGCGCGCGGCTGTGGCGAAGGGGAGCGCGTGATGGGCAAAATGGGGATTTGGGCAATCGCTTTTTTGCTGCTGTTGTGCTGGTCGCCAACAGTCGAGGCGCAAAGCGCGTTAATAGTCGCGCCCGATGGCGCGTATGCCACAATTCCTGCTGCCTTAGCCGCGGCCGAGGATGGGGATACCATCCTCGTCCGCGGCGGCCAATACCCTGGGGGCGTAGTGGTGGATAAAGCGGTGCGCCTGATTGGGGAAGATTGGCCCGTGATTGATGGCGGCGGTCAGGGTACGGTGGTCACGCTGGCTGCGCCTGGAGCGTACTTTGGCGGTTTTGTGGTGCGTGGCAGTGGGCATGAACCGGATCGGAATCATGCCGGCATCAACGTCGTCGCCCCCCAGGTCATTGTGGAAAACAACCGGCTAGAGGATGTGTTGTTTGGTATCTCCTTTGCCAAAGCCAGCTACGGCGTTATTCGTGGCAATCAGATCACCGGCATCGCTGAGTATGACAGTGGTCGCAAAGGAGATGCCATTCGCATCTGGTACAGCCACGATATGATTGTAGAAGGTAATCTCGTCTTCGACACGCGAGACGTGGTTGCCTGGTACTCCGAGCGGATTATCATTCGCCACAACTCCCTGCGCCGCAGCCGCTATGGCATTCACATGATGTATTGCGACGGCGCCCACATCCACGACAACGAATTGTTGGACAACTCCGTTGGCATCTACACGATGTATACCAACAACATCACCGTGGAGCGCAATCTCATTCGCGGCCAACGCGGCCCAAGCGGCTACGCCCTGGGCTTTAAGGACGCGGATAACATCACCGCCGTGGACAACGTGTTGGTGGATAACCGCGTTGGCGTCTTTCTGGATGGCGCGCCGTTCAGCCCACAAGGCTACGCCAACTTTAGCGGCAACATTCTGGCTTTCAACGACATTGGCTTTGTCTTGCAGCCTGCCGTGCGCGGCGCCAAGTTCACTGACAACACGCTTTGGGAAAACGGTATCCAGATGTCTCTGGCAGGCGGCGGACGCCCTGGCAGCAACGACTGGACAGGCAACTTTTGGAGCGATTACGCCGGGTTTGACGCTGACGGTGACGGGCGCGGCGACCTGCCTTACCAGGCTGACCGCTTCTTTGAGAGTCTCACCGACCGCGAGCCGCGCTTGCAAATGCTGAGTTACAGCCCGGCGGTAGAAACCATCGAGTTTGCCGCCCGCTCTTTTCCCATAATCAAACCGCAGCCAAAACTAACCGATCCCGCGCCTTTGATCGCCCCCGCCCCGCTGCCAGCTTTTGGGCAGATGCCGGCAACCAACTCCCTGCCGATCCTCCTGACAGCCATCACCTTGCTCATAGTGGCTGGCCTCCTTGGATGGTTTTCCATGATCCCTCAAACTTTCTCTGCTTCCCCTGAGCCGTCCCCGGCCAATACCCCCGCGCCCATTGCCGTACACGGCCTTGCCAAGCGGTATGGTCAGGCAGAAGCGCTCCTCGGCGTCTCCTTTACAACCACCTCTGGCGAAATCCTGGCGTTGTGGGGGGCTAACGGCGCGGGTAAAACCACTTTGCTCAAAGCCATTCTTGGCCTGATTCGTTTTGAAGGCGAAATCATTGTGAACGGTCACGATGTACAGCGCAACGGCAAAGCCGCGCGGCGCAGTATTGGTTACGTGCCCCAGGAAGCCGTCTTCTACGATTGGGGCGTGCTGGCAACCATGCAGTTTTATGCTCGCCTTAAAAAAGCCTCGCCGGAGCGTATCCCTCTGCTATTAGACCGCCTGGGATTGCAGCCCCACGCCCACAAAGCGGTAGCCGCCCTCTCTGGCGGCTTGAAGCAGCGTCTGGCTCTGGCTATCGCCTTGCTGTCCGACCCACCGCTGCTGCTGTTGGATGAACCGACAGCCAGCCTGGACACCGCGTCGCAGCAGGATTATCTGGCCCTGCTCTCCAACCTGCGCCGCGAGGGTAAAACCATCCTTTTCGCCTCCCACCGGCTGGAAGAGGTGGAAGCGTTAGCTGACCGCTCCCTGCTCCTGGAAAACGGGCGTCTGGTAGACATCTTCCCCGCCAACCAACTCCGCGCTCGTATTGCCCCGGCGCTCCGCTCTGCCGAACTGGCCCAGAGCGTTAGTAAAAACGGCGTACTACCGATTTCTCTCGCCGCGCAACAGCAACCAATCAGCTAAAAAATGCACAGGTTCATCCAAACCAGGATCTATCATGGAATCACTCTTAATCTGGACTATCGCTCAAGCCGAGATGCGCGAAGGATTGCGTAACAAATGGCTCTGGCTTTACGCGGTTGGCTTTGCTGGTCTGGCTCTGGCGCTCTCCCGCGCAGGCTTAAGCGCCGCCGGATATGCGGGATTAGGCGGCTTTGGCCGCACCGCTGCCAGTTTGATCAACGCTCTGTTGCTCTTCGTCCCCCTCATTGGCCTCAGCGTCGGCGCGCATTCTCTGGCGGCTGACCGCGAACGCGGCACATTGCTTTACCTCCTGGCTCAACCAGTTAGTCGCGCCGAGATTTTTGCCGGCAAAACGCTAGGCGCAGCCCTGGCTGTGCTGACAGCGTTGGCTTTAGGCTTTGGTCTGGCTGGGTTAGGCTTGGGTCTGAGCGGTGGCGGCGAAACGACCATTTACCTGGCTTTTGTGGGGTACACCTTGCTGCTGGCTCTGGTCGCCCTCGGTTTGGGCTTCATCATTAGCAGCCTGACCCGTAAGGCTGCCGCCGCTTCCGGCGCGGCCCTTATCCTCTGGCTGGGGTTAGTCTTCCTGGCTGACCTGGGTATCTTGGGGGCAGCCCTCACCTGGCAACCCAACCCGCTAGGATTGTTGGGCTTACTACTGGTCAACCCGCTGCAAATCTTTAAGTTAGGAGCGATTCATGCGCTGCGCGCCAGTCTAGACAGCCTGGGTCCCGTGGGCCAGTATGCGCTGTTTCGTTTTGGCGACCAACTCCCCCTGCTGTTGATTGGATTGTTAGCGTTGTGGGCGCTGTCGGCTTTTGCCCTGGCTTTTGCCATCTTCAATCGGCGCGGCGATGCGTAACAAAGGAAAAATACATGACATCACGTTTCTTCTGGGGCTTGCTTTTATTCATGACGCTTTTGGGCGGCTGCGCCAGCGTAGATAAAGACGCGCCGCCGCCCATTAACTATGGTCAAGATATTTGCACCCGCTGCGGCATGATTATTGAGGCCCCCCGTTTTGCCGCTGGCTATCTGACCGAGAGCGGCGAAAGCGCCATTTTTGACGACATTGGTGACATGCTGCTGCACCAGGCGGAAACAGGTGATACGGTCTACGCCTATTGGGTGCATGATTACGAAACGGAGGCATGGCTGCGCGCCGAAACGGTGTTTTTCGTACTAACTTCCGAAATTCATACCCCTATGGGGTATGGGGTGGTAGCGTTGGCGGAGGAAGGGCAGGCCACAGCCCTGGCATTACGCAGCAATGGGCGTGTGCTCACTTTTGCTGAATTGCAGCAGGAAACGGCGACGCTCCAGGTAAACCACGATGACAATGGGCACAATCATTAATGTGACCGCCTCTACTCCGCTGAACCATACCGAATTTCCTGACCACTGGTCACTCGCCACTGGTCACTGATCACTATTGTTGAAGGAGATTTATGCGTATCATCACACGACTTTCACTATTAGCTCTGCTGCTGCTGCTGCTGGCTGCTTGCGGCGGCAGCGATAACGGCGCGGATGCGCCTGCGGCAATGCCCACTTCGGCAGGGGATGCAGCCGCTGGCGCAACGCTCTTCCAACAAAGCTGCGCCTCGTGCCATGGCCCTGCCGCCAAAGGCATCGAAGGTCTGGGCAAGGATATGACCACGAGCGTTTTTATCCGTGATCTGAATGACGAAGAGCTGCTGGCTTTTGTCAAAACAGGACGTCCTACCAGCGATCCCGCCAACACCACGGGCGTGGATATGCCCCCCAAAGGGGGCAATCCAGCCTTGAGCGACGACCAGATTCTGGACATCATCGCCTACATTCGCACGTTGCAACAATAAGTAATTGTCCGAAATTAACTTACCTGTTTAGCAGTTCAACTTCTCCGAAGAAGTTGAACTGCTGGATGGAGCTTATTTGTGGACGGTTACTAAGAGCCGGCGCTGGGGTGGCGATTAACTTGCCACCCCAGCGCTGTGGTCATAGCCGTTGCTGTGCCCATGCCAGAGATGTTGCATTTCGCGGCAGCGACCCAGCAGTTCATCCAGCGTGCCTTCGTCTTCAATGCGCCCATCTTTGAGTACAATGATGTGGTCAGCGCGGCGCAGCGCCGTGCGGCGATGAGACACGACCAGGCAGGTAGGCGCATACCCATTGGTCTTGCCCGGTCGTTGAAAAAGACGTTCCCATAGCAGCTTTTCTGTTTCTACGTCCAACGCGCTGGAAAGATCATCGAAGACGTACAGGTCAGGGACGCGGGCAAACATGCGCGCCGCGGCGGTGCGTTGAATCTGCCCACCCGATAACTTTACGCCGCGTGGCCCCACCAGCGTATCCAGGCCATTCTCCAGGCCGATCACATCTTTTTCCATCACGGCGCTGTACAGGGCCGCGGGCACATCTATCTCCGTTTCCGGCAAGCCCATCAGGATATTGCTTTGCAGCGTGTCGCTGAACAGACGCGGCACCTGCCCGGTGTAGGCGGCTCGCGGCGGCGTAAAGAAGTTGTCTCGCTCCAGAACGGGTTCGCCATTCCAGCGCACTTCACCCTCATCCAGTGGTAGTAAGCCCAACAGAACGCGCAGCAGCGTGGTTTTGCCTGCGCCAATGCGCCCGGTCACAACCGTAAACGAACCGCGCGGCAACGTCAGATTGACGTCCACAATACCCTTGCCTGTATGGGGATGGCGGTATGTCAGGCCGCGCACTTCCAGTTGGCGCAGCCGCGTAGCGGCGCTGCGGACGGGCATGGGCAGTGGCGGAAACACGCCATCCAAAGGCACATCTATAGGCTGTGCCACGGCGTCGCGGGGCGCGTTTTGTAGCAGCGCATCCATGCGTGTCAGGGAGACGTTGGTCTGTTTCTGTACAGCCAGCAGTTGCCCCATATACGAGAGGCCATCGGTGACGGGCCAGAGATAAGCCACGAAGAGGGCGAAGTCGCCAATCGTAAAGCTGCCTTGCCCAATGGACTGCCCCGCCATGAGCAGAATGATGCCCATACTGACCTCGATGGTACTCTGGAAAGCCGTATTCAGCAGTTGGCTGAAGAGGCTGTCTTTGAGGGCTGCCTGGCGGCGCTGTTCGTTTAGCCCGGCGAAATGCTGGTTGATGCCCTGGTGTGCGTTAGCTACTTTGACGGCTTGCACAGCGCCGTAGGTTTCGCCAATGAAGCCAGTCACCCGCCCGGTGGCTTTGCGGTTGGCGGCGCGATACGCTTCCAGATGTTTGCGCATCAGGTTAGCCACAACCACAACCACAGCCAGGGGGACGACAATGGCAGCCGTAATCCGCGCGTTGACGCTAAACAGCACTGCCAGACCAATCAAAGCGCCCATGCCCAGCCCTAACAAGTCAACCATCCAGTCGGTTACAAAGAACATGAGGCGCTCCACGTCGCCGCGGAAACGGCTGATCGCTTCTCCGGGCGAGCCAGGCAGGGCGGCTGCCCCTGGGCGTTGCAAGATATAGCGCAGCAGATTCAGGCGCAGGACGCCTTCCACAGTAAAACGAAAGGGCAGGTAAGTGGCGACGCCAATCAGCAGCAGCGCGAAGCGGCTGGCGCCAATGCCGACCAGCAGCGCGATCAACGTCCACAAACCCCAACTGACCGGGGCCGCGCCCGTGAGGCGATCGAGAACCTGGCGAATGATCAGACCCGGCAGCAGCATGGAGGCATGGACGGCGCCCCAGGCCAGGGCGTTGAGCAGAAAGAGCCAGGGGCGCAGACCGATAAGTTTGCCTGTAGCCTGCCACGTGGTTAATGGTTTCATACTAACACCTCTTCCAGGCCCGTGCGCAGCAGTTGGGCAAAGCGGGAGCCTGAATTAGCCGCCAGGAGTACACGCTCGCCGTACTCCATGACGCGGCCATTTTCCAGAATTAAGATGTCGTCGGCGCGCTGTACCGTAGACAGCCGGTGCGCGACGATGATGGCGGTGCGGTTGTAAAGCAGGCGGTCAATGGCCTGCTCAATCAACTGCTCTGTGACCGGGTCCAACCGGGACGAAGCCTCGTCCAGGATAACCAGCCCAGGATTTTTCAAGAAGACGCGGGTGAAAGCCAGCAGTTGGGCTTCGCCGGCGGAAAGTCCGCGCCCGCCAGCAGATAGCTGTGTGTCTAAGCCTTGCGGCAGCGAGTTGTACCAGTCGTCCAGACCGAGGATGTGCAGGGCTTCGATGATGCCGGCATCTGCCACCGCTTTGTCAAAGAAAGTCAGATTGTCGCGCACGCTGGCTTGAAAGAGCTGTACTTCCTGCGTAACCATGCCCACGCCCTGGCGCACATCGCCCAAACGAAGCTGGCGCATATCCTCTTCGCCCAGATAAACCGTCCCCTGCTGGGGATCGTGAAAGCGGAAGAGCAGGCGGGTGATAGTCGTCTTACCGCTGCCCGTGCGTCCCAACAGACCCAACACCTGGCCCGGTTCGAGGCGAAAGCTGACGTCGGACAGAACCGGCTCATCGGGAACATAGCCAAAGGTAACGTGATCGAAAGCGACCGGTAAGGGACCAGACGGCAGGGCTACCGGGTTGGCTGTTTCCTGCACGGTCGGCTGAATGGCAAACAACTCCTCAATGCGTTGGATGCTGGCTGCCGCCGACTGCAAATCGCGTAGTTCGTGCGCCAGTTGTTCCAGCGGGCGCTGCAAGGCGTTGCTGTAAGACAAGATGAGGTAGACAGCGCCGATGGTCATCTCGCCGCGCAGGAAGAAGTAAGCGCCCAGCCCCAGCGCCATAGCGTTGCTCATCGCAAACATGAGACTGGTGCTGCCCCAGGTGAGATTGCCGGCATAAAACGCCTTTCGCGACGTCTGATACACCAGATAGTTTGCTCGCTGTAGTTGTTGGATCACGTAAGCCACCGCGCCATTGGCGCGAATATCCTCTGTGCCGCCCAGCCACTCTTCAATGTGACCAAACATCTGCGAGATGGCTTCGCGTCGTTGTTCCCAGAAAGGCACGCCAAAACTCACCGTTTTGCTCAGCACCAGCAGCATGACCGCGCACAGCAGGCCAAAGGACAGACCAATGATCCAGTTTTCGCGCAGCAGCAGCGCCAGGATACCCACCAGCAGAATGCCATTGCCCAGCACGCGCAGCACAAACTGCGAAAAGAAGTTAGACAGTTCCGTCACGTCGCCGTCAATACGCTCGATCATCGTTCCGGGCGTGTTTTCGTTGTGAAAAGCCATATCCAACTGCAAACAGTGCGCCGACACATCGTTGCGCAGCAGGTTAGTGGCTTGCCACTTGACGTCTTCTGTGAGGTAAGCCGAAGCCGTGCGCAGCGCCTGATTGACGATGGTCACGATTAAGAAGAGCGCGCCAATGCGCGTGAGCGCCGCTGTTGCGCCGCCTGCCTGCGCCTCATCAATGAAAGCGCGCACAATCTGTGGGTTGACAAGCTGCAAGCCAATGCCGCCGAAGAGCAGCGCCGCCAGCAAGGCTACCTGGCGCTGCTGGGGGCGCAGGTAGCGGGACAGGAGTATGAAATATTGTCTGACAGGAAGTTTCACAACAATCCCTCCAGTGGGGCGAGCAGAAATTTTGCCGCTATCTGCTCACCAGTTTAATGATGATTCTCGACGTCTTGTGTCAACAATGTCCGCGGCGTTTTACCTTCAATGTGCGCTTTCTATGCCAGCTGCAGAAAACAAAACAGCCACAGGCGGGGAACCTGTGGCTGTTGGCGGGTGGGGACGCCCGGCAAGGCAGGCGTCAGGGGCAACAAAAAAGCCACAGGCGGGGAGCGCGCCTGTGGCTTGGACAATCGAACCTATGTTCTAGTCACTCAACAGGCACGCGGGCAGATAGCGGGTTCACCCCCGCGAAACCGCCCGTTAACGTCTTGTGAGTGATAGTTCATCATCTGTACTCGAACCTTTTTGAGATAGGGGCTATAAGACAATCCATATAGCCAACATCGCACAGTCTACCACAGCTAATGGCGTGAGGTCAACCCCCAATTTTGCCCCAGGTGCGCGAGATTTTTGTTGACGGCTCACATTACAATAGTCTGCCAGACTTTTGTAATCTCTCCCCCACATCAACAGAAACAGCGCGTACCCCAATTTTGACCTTTCTTGTAGCGCAGGCATTCTGCCCGCCTTAGATGGGTGTCAGCCCCGCCGCAGGCGGGGCTGACACCCACCACTTTAAGGACGCTGGCTGTGGGGGGCGAAAGCCCATTCCAGGAAGTCAGGCAGCGCTTTAGCCCAGGTGTCATAATTGTGCTGCCCGCCATTTATTTCCTGATAGACGACATCCACGCCGCGCCGATAACCCAACTTTTCCAGCTCGTCTATAAGTTCAGTCGTGTCCTGAATGGCGTCAATGACGCCGTTGCGGTCCCGGTCGTCTCGTTCATCTCGCGTGCCCGCTTCAAACCAGGCGCGGAAGCCAGGGCGGAATGTGCTGCGGCGGACGATGTTGTGGGCGATCAGGGCGTTGGGCGTCATGACTGTTTCCGTGGGCGCGGCCCGCCACCAAAAGGAGCCCGACAAGACCCCCACGATGCCAAACTGTTCTGGGTGGTTCCAGGCAATGTCAAAGGCGGACAGACCGCCGAGAGAAGCGCCCAGGATGGCGGTGTTGGCGGGAGTGGTCAGGGTGCGGAAGTTGGCGTTAACTGCCGGCATCACCTCCTCCACCACAAACCGCGCATAAGCCGCCGCCTGCGTCCCCAACCCCTGCGCATTGGCTGCCGCCGCCGTCCCATATTCGTGCAGCCTGTTCGCGTTGCTGGGAATGGCTACCGCAATCAGGGGGCGAATCCGTTTCGTCTGTATCAACCGCGCCACTGTCTCGTGCAGCCGCAGTTGACCGATGTCCTGTCCATCGTTCAGGTACAATACAGGAAAGCGGGATATAGGTCTCGTTTCGTATAGTGATGGAAGTAGAACGACCAGATCGCGCTCGTTCTGCAAATGCGCCGAATAAAAGTCAGCCAGAATGACCTGTGTTACCGTCGCCAGCAAGCGCGCCTGCCGCTGTTGGCTGCGCCGCGCTGCCCACAATAAGATCGCAGTTATGGTCAGGAGGAGAATAGGGATGGCAAGAAGAGAGGGCATAGGGACAAATGGGTCGTCGAATGGTCAGGGCAGGCTGCCGCGGCGCGCCGTGCGGCTGTTGCTGCCTGCAGACCTATTCGGTATGATTAAAGGGTGCCTTATTGCATAGCCGGTCCAATGAACTTTTGCCTGAACTGCTATTGTAACTGATATGCAGTATAGGCAGAGCCATGCAGGAGCATTCGTAAACAGTTTTAAGGTTTGTTTGGGAAGATGTTAATGAATAGGAATGGGCCAAAGTTTATTTGGCGCAAACTGGTTAACGGGCGTTTTCGCGTTTGCGAGCTGTTGCTGCTGCGGAGGTCTTTTTATCTATGAAACGTCACCTATTATTCGTCCTTTTTGCTTTGCTGCTCCACGTTGCTGGAGTTTCCCAGGGTGCATTGGCTGGCGGGGCTGTAGATTCGACCCTGACGCTCCTACCCAATTTACCATCGGGGCAGTACGTGGGCACAGAAATTGTGTGGACTGCCGAAACAGATGAAACGGATCCTGTTGATTTCTCTCTGGCGGTCACGCCGCCCGAAGGACTGCAGCGCCTGATGTATGACTTTATGCCTGGCAACACATTTGCCTGGACGCC
>CAYQYJ010000053.1:0-14472 GCA_964421605.1 uncultured Ardenticatenaceae bacterium
AATCTGTCCACACTTTGATGGAGACCCACGCCCGTTGGGGTATGGCTTTGACATGGGTTACGACGAGTTTGCCGGCACGCCCGATCCGTTGTATGTGGACGTCTTCACCAACCAGAGCGCCTACGGGCCTGGCGACATGATGACGGTTGGGCTGGAAGTGGTGAACGCCACCGCTCAGTCTCGTCCGGGGTATCTGCGCCTGACCCTCAGTACGCCCTGGGGTGACCAGACCATTCTAACGATGCCCATGGTTCGCCCAGCCAAGAGCACCCTCTGGCTGCCGAACCTGTTCACGATTACGCTGCCTTCGCTGCCAGACGGCCAATATGCCTGGCTGCTCTCCTGGTTGCCTTATGGCGAATCGGACAGCGCGCCGTGGACGTTTACCAGTCCGCTGGGCGATGCGGCTCGTTAACTTTTAGGATGCTTGTTTGGGAACTATGCCGGCATGGGCGCCGTCCGTGCCGGCATACTCGTTTAGCTGCCTCCAGTTTGAATTTGAGACAGTTGTAAACTCGCGGCAGGGTTTACTTTATCGGTCACCGTTTGAGGCTTGCCAATGTCTGATCATAGATAGGCGCTAACTGCCGCCAGTCGTATTGCTGCACGGCTTCTGCCAACCCGTCTGCCGTCTGGCGGGTGGCTTTGGGGTACGTTAGCGCCTGAGCCAGTTTGGCTACCAGTTCTGCCTGGGAGTCGTAGAGGCAGTTTTCGTGTGCCGTAGCTGGCAGCAGTTCGGGGTAGCTAAGGCGGCGCGGCAGCAGAGGGAAGGTATGGCAGTAAATGGCTTCCAGGATGCTGATGCCGAAAAATTCGTGGTACGCTGTAGAAATGGTAATGGCTGCCTGCCAGAGAAGCTGGCGATAGGTTTCTTGCTTCGCATAGCCAGCATGAGTAATAAAGGGAGCCAGACGGGTTATCGCCTCTTCAAACTCCAACGGACGGCGGCGGAAGTTTTCGCCGCAGAGAGCCAGGCGGAAGGGAATGCCGGCATCCGCTGTCGCATACAGCGCCGCAAAAAAATCCCCTGGATTCTTATCGTACTCCCAGCGCTGGTTCCAGAGGATGAGCGGCGGTTCGCTTATAGCCCCCTCCAGGGCAGGTTGCCCCAAACGACTGAAGTCAATGCCGACAGGTAGCGTCTGGCTCTTGCCGGCAATGACCTCAATCGTTTCCAGTGCATTATAATCAGGGAAATGCTTCAGGAAATTGGGCAGGGCTGCCAGAAAAGCATCCTGATGGTAGCGGGAGTTAAAAAGAATGCAATCCGCCGCCAGAGCGGAGGCGTAGTTGACAAAGGCATAGTGCTGGTCTCGCTCCCCTGCTTGCCGCCGCCAGGGCCCCCTGCTTTTATCTTGCGGGGTGGGGTAGGTGAGCTGGTTTTCATGGCAGTAGAGGATAGCGGGAATGCCGGCGCTCCTTTGCCGCGTCAGCGCCAGAAAAGTGGTCAGGTCCAGCATATCCGTTGCCAGGAACAGATCAGGCTGCCAGTTATCTGCCAGGAACTGCTGCGCCAGAGTAACTGCGCCGCCATGCATACGCCATTTCCAGAAACGTGCCGGCAGCGTTAATAACCGTACCTCATGTTGGCTGTACCGCTGGTATCCTTCAGCCCACGCCTGGTGACTGCCGCCATGGTAAGGGGAAATAAGCAATACTCTCATCGCCTTCCTCGTTTGTGAAATTTATCATAAGACTAGCCATCAGGATAATAATGTTGTATCATACCGTCCAGGTGTGCTGCCAGAATTTGACTAGCCATACCTTAAGATCAAGCGGCTGCAAAGTAAAGCGGAAGCAAAACATTGGAACAGGAACTGTATTGGGATGCAACCTACGCCATCGTGCTGGCCCTCATGCATCACCACCCTGATATTTTCCCTGAAGATGTAGGGTTGGCAGAACTGGCAGACCTGGTTGTTAACCTGCCTGGTTTTGCCGACGATGAAGCCCTCGTCAACGAACAAATTCTACTCGACATCATGAACGTGTGGTACGAGGAGGAAACAACCTAAATGACCGCATCAACCGGCGCCTTAGCCCCCGACATAGCCGTTCCCGAAGAAGTGGCTAACAACATTTTTATCACCAGTCTGGACAAAATCTATAACTGGTCGCGGCGCAATTCCGTCTGGCCAATGGTGTTTGGCCTGGCCTGCTGCGCTATTGAGATGATCTGCACCGCTGCCAGCCGTTACGATCTGGCCCGGTTTGGCATGGAAGTATTTCGGGCTACCCCCCGCCAATCCGATTTAATGATTATCTCTGGCACGGTGACCAAGAAGATGGTTCCCACCATCGTTCGCCTCTACAATCAGATGCCCGAACCGCGCTACGTGTTGAGCATGGGCGCTTGCGCCAGCGGCGGTGGTCCCTTCAAGGAAGGGTATAACGTGGTAGATGGCATTGATAAATTCCTTCCCGTTGATGTTTATGTGCCTGGTTGCCCCCCCACGCCGCAGGCGTTAATTAATGGCTTGATTGCCTTGCAAGAAAAGATTGATCAACAGTCGCTAACCACAGTCCCCTGGTATCGCCGCAATACGCCTGGCGAATTTGTGCCGATTCCTGTGCTGGGGCCTGACCTGATTGATATTCGCCAACTGGAAATTATTCGCGCGGAAGCCGCCCGGCAAGATAGCTAATTGGGCTGCCCGAAAGCATTTTGTACTTTCCCTGGGAGAAAGGTTCTGACATGAGTGATATGGTTATGGAAGCGGCAGTTAACCCGGTGGTAGATGCTGTGGCTGCTCTGAAAGAAAAGTTTGCAGATGCCTTATCAGATGATCCACGTCCCAACTACACGGGGGTGATAGTGCCGGCAAATCGCCTCCTGGAAGTAGCCAAAACCCTGCGCGAAGAATTAGGGTTTAACTACCTCTCCAGCGTCACGGGCGTTGATTTGCTAGAAGACAACAAAATGGAAGTTGTCTACCACACCTATAGTATTGAAAAAGGGGGCGGCGCGGTTGTTTTGAAAGTACAGGTGGATCGAGACGATCCCGTTGTGCCTTCCCTCACGCCCTATTGGCCCGGCGCGGATTTTCAGGAACGAGAAGCCTGGGATTTGCTGGGCATCCAGTTCGACGGCCATCCTTATCTGAAACGTATTCTCATGTGGGATGGCTTTGCCGGGCATCCGCTGCGCAAAGATTGGAAAGAAGCGTTCTATGAGGAAGATAACAAGCCTTTTGGCTCTCGCTGGCCTGGCGGTGACGTTTATCGCATTGAAGAGCTGAATCCCTATGGCAGGAACGTCAAATACCCGGCCGGGTGGAACCCCGATGGTCTTTCCATTGACACGGACGCCGAGATATATGCCGGCCTGACCATTAGCCACGCCTCCCATATGAAAACGGACACGGTCATGGTCAACCTGGGCCCGCAGCACCCTTCTACGCATGGGGTGTTTCGCATGGTGGTGACGCTGGATGGCGAAACCATCATTGACCTCAAGCCAGTGATGGGCTATCTACACCGCAACCACGAAAAAATCGGAGAGCGCAATACCTGGATACAGAACATCCCGTACACCGATCGCCTGGATTATCTTTCCTCGATGGGCAATAATCATGGTTACGTGCTGGCTGTCGAAAAGCTGATAGGCTCAAACGTGCCTGAGCGCGCCGAATGGATTCGTATTTTGATGGTGGAGCTTACTCGTATTGCTAACCACCTGTGGGCGTTGGGTTTCTTACTCAACGACCTGGGCGCGCTGCAAACGCCCATGCTTTACTTTTACATTGAACGAGAACTCATCCTCGACTTCTTTGAAGCTGCGGCTGGCTCACGCATGATGTGCAACTACATGCGTTTTGGCGGCCTGGCTTTCGATTTACCCAAGATGGTGCGGGATGAGCCAACAATGTCCTTCTTGCAGGAACTGATTGATGACCGCCTGCCGCGCGCTATCGCTGAGTGGCGGACGCTGGTGGAAGGCAACGAAATTGTGCGCGCCCGCAGCATGGGCGTTGGGTATCTTTCGCCCGAAGATGCGATTGCCATGAGCTGCGCCGGGCCCCTGCTGCGCGCCAGCGGCGTGCCCTACGACGTGCGCCGCGCTGAACCATACTCCTATTACGATAAGCTCGATTGGGATGTGGCTGTGCGTTACAATGGCGATGTGTATGATCGGTTGTTGATTCGCCTGGATGAAATGGAGCAGAGTCTGCGGATTCTGCGCCAGGTCATGCCCCACCTGCAAGCGACCGAGGGCGGTCCCATCTTTGATGGCAAGCCGCAGTACGCCATTCGCGTACCCAAAGGGGGCGATGCCTATGGTCGCGTAGAAAACCCGAAAGGGGAACTGGGTTACTACGTTACCTCGAAATCAAAGGGCACTAGCCCAGAACGGTATCACATTCGCGCCCCATCTTTTATTAACCTGACTGCCTTGGGCCCTATGTGCTTGAACCACAAAGTGGCTGACGTTGTCACTATTTTGGGCAGCATTGACATCGTACTGGGTGAAGTAGACAGATAAATCAAGGAGCGTTTATGTACGGATCGGGAATTCTCAAGGGAATGGCGGTAACCATTAAGCATTTCGTCAACACTTACCGTGACGACCTGGCCTGGTACTTCAAAGGCGGACGGTATTACAATGACAATGCGCTTAAGGTGCGGCAAAGTCTGAAGGGTACAGGAGCGATTACGGTCAATTACCCGGAGGAAAAATTGCCCGTTCCTGAGCGGTTCCGTTTTATTCCCTTTTTAGTGACCGACGATCCGGCGCCGGGGCAGCCGTGGGGACATGACTGGTGTACGTCGTGTGGTATTTGCGCCAAGGTGTGCCCGCCGCAGTGTATCTGGATTAAGCGTGGCACGCTGCCCAATGGTCGCCCCAAGCCAGAACCGGAAGAGTTTTACATTGACATTGATATTTGCATGAACTGTGGCTTTTGCGCGGAATACTGCCCGTTCGACGCCATTAAAATGGACCATGATTATGAACTGGCCAGCTACGACCGCACCTATGCCCACATTCACGACAAGGAACGTTTGAGTAAGCCACTCAGCTACTGGCAATCCATTGCCCCCGAACGGGCGCGCATGGAAGCGGAATTGCGCGACGCGGAGAAAGCCGCCAAAGAAAAGAAAAAGGCTGAACGCTAAAGTCTGGCGGCGTTTGCTCTGTTTGTATCGTGAGGGTGGCCTGCTGTCACCCTCATTTGCTTTATGAAGCCGGCTGGCGTTAACTGGAGGTAAATATGTTTCGCAAGAAGAGTCAGGTAAGCGAAGATGCCGTGATGGCGGCCCTGGCTACTGTGATTGAACCGGAACTACATCGGGATTTGGTCTCCCTCAACATGATTCGTAACCTGGAGATTGATGGGGACGATGTGACTTTTACCATTATGCTGACGACGCCCGCCTGTCCTTTGCGCGGCAAGATGGAAGGGGATGCTCGCGCGGCTCTGGCGGGCGTGCCCGGCGTGGGGAAGGTAAGCATCAAGTGGGATGCCAACGTGCCGCGCGACCGGCGCATTGGGCAGCAAATTGGACAGCAGTTCCGTAACACAATTGCTGTCACCAGCGGCAAAGGCGGGGTAGGGAAGTCTACTATTTCGGTGAATCTGGCGGTGTCCCTGGCGCAAAACGGCGCGCGCGTGGGGTTGTTGGATGCGGATATACTGGGGCCCAACATACCCATGATGATGGGGGTGGATCAAATGCCGCCGCCCCGTAATCGCAAGATGATGCCGGCAGAAAAATTCGGCGTCAAGTTCATTTCCATGGCTTTTCTCGTCAAACCAGATCAACCTCTGATCTGGCGCGGCCCTATGTTGCACAGCGCCATCAGCCAGCTCCTCACCGATGTGGACTGGGGCGAACTGGATTACCTGGTGGTGGATTTGCCCCCAGGCACGGGCGACGCCCAGTTGACGCTGGCGCAGGTGCTGCCTGTTTCCGGCGCCTTGATTGTGACGCAGCCCATGGCAGTCGCCGCGGCAGACGCGCTGCGTAGCTACAAAATGTTTGAGAAGTTGGACGTGCCCATCATTGGCGTCGTGGAGAATATGAGCGGCGAATTTTTTGGTACAGGCGCCGGCAAGAAACTGGCTGACGAGTACAACCTGCCCTATTTAGGCAGCGTTCCCCTGGACGTGAACGTGCGCGTCGGCGGCGACAGCGGCGAACCCGTGGTAGCCGCCCATCCTGACTCTCCCGCGGCGCAGGCATTGATGCAGATCAGCCAACAAATCGCCGCCCGCGTCAGCGTCCTCACCCTGGCTAACCAGTCTGACTTCATTCCTATTCAGTTGATTGGATAATGTACTGGGATTTGGCGAATTTGGAAATCTTCTCTTTCGGTTTGTTCAGCTTGTAATTAGATTGTCAAGGGCAGGCTGAAACGAGGAATCCCTCTTACCTCGCAATTTGAGAGGGATTTCTCGCCGAAGACGACTCAAAGCGCGACTATACTTGTTTGTCAGACTGCTAATCTTGAAACCAGTTCTCCAGATCAAGATCGGCAAAGTCAGCAAAGTCAACCGTATTGCGGGTGACCAGTATGAGGTTATTGGTAGCAGCAATTGCCGCGATCTGTCCATCTGGGAATGAGGGATAGTGTCCTGCTTGTATCAAACGAGATCGCTCACGGGCGTGCCAGACAGCGGCTGCCTGGTCATAGGGCAAGATAGGCGTGGCCAAAGCTAGCTGGTCATACAAAAAACTTTCATAGGCTGCACGTCGCCTGGAAGCGGGTAGACGAAATGTACCTGTTAATAGTTCATGCCATGTTATGGCGGCAATTGCTATCTGTGCGCTGTTGAACTGCCAGTGAGTAGATACACCTGAATGGGGCTGCGGTCGCATCATCTCGGAGACGATGTTGGTATCCGCCAGGTAAATCACTCCCATAAAACAACCCTTCGCCCCGGTGAGTGGTCGCGTATGCCGGCAAAAGGATCAGCCTCATCTTCCCACGTATCTACCTGCCATTTCTGCCGCCATGCCTGATACGCCTGCCAGAAGTCGAGCCTGGACTGTTGAGCCAGGAGCTGCTCATATTTATCACGCGAAAGGATAACGGCTACTGGCTCACCGCGCCGCGTGACTTGCACAGGCTCATCCCCTTCTTCTACTTCGCGGATAAGAGCCGCAAACTGGTTGCGGGCTTCAGCTATAGAATAGATTGTCGTCACGGCTTCACCTCCAAGATAGCCATTTACATGGCTATGAATATAACCTGCACTACCATCAAACGCAAACATTTCTTTGACATCCACCGCAAACTGCATTACATTCCCCATTATCTCAAGCTGGATTCCTGTCGCGCGAGGGCTTTGTTATGCGTAACCAAAACCGAACTATCTCTGAACTGATTTTGTTCACCATTTTGTTCCTCTTCTTCATGCAGCTTCTGGTGGACTTTGTGGGCGCCATTTATTCGTTGGGACTGCTGCAAACGAGCGTGCCTGTTGAACTGGTCAGCGTGGCGCTGCTGTTTGCGCCGTTGGCGCTGTTGGCGCTGCCTGGTGGGCTGCGTGGCTGGCCCCTGGTGATAGTGGGCGAGGTGATGCTGGTCTGTCGCGTCTTTGAAGTCGTCCTGGACGGCGGGCCGAAGATGATTTTGTCGGGGATTGGCGTGGGCTGTTTTCTGGTGCTGCTGCCGGCGCTTCTCTGGCAGCATGGACGCGCCGAACGTCAGACCAGCGGTTTGACGCTTGGTTTGAGTTTCACGCTGGCGTTGGCGCTGCTGATCTTATTTCGCGCCTGGGGTTCTGGGCTAGATTTGACTATGATGGGCGGGGCGCAGGCAGTGGGGTTCGCCCTGGCTGTCCTGGCCGGCATTATGCTCATGGGGTTGGCCGCGCCAGAAGAGCCGCCAGCCCGTCCCCGCAGCGGTCGTCAGGGGGTGAAAATGCCGGCATCGCCTCCCGCAACCATCGCCTCAACCATAACCCTGAGCATCGGCATTTACAGCGTGCTTACCCTCGTTTACTTCGCTTTCAGCGCTCCCAACGTTATCACCCGCTGGACAGGAGCTAGCTATATCTTTGTCGTTATCGTCATAGTTGTTTCCCTGTCCGCTTTTGCCGCCCTGTTCCTGCTGCGCTCCGACTGGCTGGCTTACCTGACGCCGCGGCGCATCCTGGGTATCAATGTTTTGTTTGTACTGGCCCTGGTGGGAACCATCCTGGCTCATCAAATTCGCTTTCCGGCTGCCGCCAGCGCCTACCCGTTGCAACCTGCGGCAGTGGGCATTTGGGCTTATCTGCCTTTGCTGCTGATGCTGCTGCTCTTTCCCGTTATCTTATTGGACCTCTGCCTCTTTTTGCGCGACCTGACAGCGCGGCAACCCACTTTGCGAGCGTTGGGCGGCGGTTTTGGCATCGGATCGCTGGTGCTCCTGGTATTGGTGTTGGCTCAGGTATTTACTACCGTCTATGATTATATTCCCGTTGTGGGCCCGTTTTTCCGTGATAAATTCTGGCTGGTTTTTCTGTTGGCGGGTTTGGGCGTTCTGCTGCCGCTGTTGGCGGTAGATCGCGCTTCCTATGCGTTGGACGACCTGGCGCCGCGCCTGGCGCTGCCCCGCTGGACGGCAGGCGTGATCCCCGTTCTAGGCGTCGCTGCCATTTTAGGCGTGGTTGCCACCGCCGCCCGTCCGGCTCCGCCGCCGGCTCAAACGACTCTGCGGGTATTAACCTTCAATATTCAGCAGGGTTACAGCGAGGATGGACGTAAGAATGTGGCGGGCCAACTGGAACTAATGCGCCAGGTAGATGCAGACATCATTGGCTTGCAGGAATCCGACACAAACCGGATTGCCGGCAGCAATGACGACATTGTGCGCTATCTGGCAGACCAACTGGATATGTACGCTTATTATGGCCCGCCCGTTGTCGCGGGGACCTTTGGCATTGCCCTGCTTTCCCGTTATCCGCTGCAAAACCCGCAAACCTTTTACATGTACAGCGAGGGAGAGCAAACGGCTACCATTCAAGCACAAATCGCCGTGGCTGATCAGACGTTCAACGTTTTTGTCACCCACCTGGGCAACAGCGGTCCCCTTGTCCAGCAGGAGGCTTTTTTGCAGCGCGTTGGCGCCTTGCCCAACGTCATTGCCATGGGGGACTTTAACTTCCGTCCTGACACTGAACAGTACCAGTTGACCACAGCGCAGCTTGCCGACGCCTGGTTAGCCATATGGCCCGACGGGGTCGAAGAGCCGGCTAGCAGCGGCGCCGAGGTCATCAATGCGGCTGACCGCATTGATCACATTTTTGTATCTTCTGATATTCAGGTAGACGAGGCCCGCTACCTGCTTACTACGGAATCTGATCACCCGGCTATGTTTGCCGAAATCAGCCCATAGGGCGCTTTTTGCACTTTAGCCAAAATCGCTTACACTACCGTGCATCATTTCTTAACATAGTCCACTGGCGCTCTTGTGCTGCCCAGGACTTACGCTTCGCTTGGGAGAGTGCAAAACTCTCCTAGACTTTTGTAGTCTGGCAACTGCGTAAGCGCTGTGTAAGATAGCGCAGTGGTTATTCTATCTGCTCAGGTAAACTGGTAATACCTGATGACGCGTCATCACAAGATGACGCTGCTGCCGGGCGCGGAGAATTCATGACCACCTTAACACCCATTTCAGATGTAACGGATGTCGTCGGCATCCGATTTCAAAAGCTGGGCAAGCTCTACCACTTTGGCTTGACCCAGGAACAGATGCAAGAAGTGCGGCCCGGAGATTATGTCCTGGTGGAAACCAGGCGTGGTCGCCAATTGGGCCAGGTTATTGCCTTCATTCCTGCTGAACAGGTAAATCGGCGGCGCGCTCTGCGCGACATTGAGCGCAGAGCAACCCCGCGCGACCTGGTGTTGCAGCAGGTGTGGGAGGCGCGAGAACTGGATGCGCTGATCACCTGCCGCGAAAAGGCGCACGAATTGGGCATCAAAGAAACCAAATTTATCAAAGCCAGTTACAGCTTTGATGGTTCCTGGATCACCTACTATTACACCACCGAAGATAAAAATCTAGACATAGCATCGCTGCGCTCGTTGCTAGGGAAGCAACTGCGGACGCGCGTAGAAATGCAAGTCATTGGCCCGCGCGACGTGGCTAAGATGCTGGGCGGTTACGGCGCATGTGGTCAGCCTCGCTGCTGTTCCACCTTCCTCACCGACTTTAGCCCCGTTTCTATTCGCATGGCCAAAGCGCAAGGCATCTCCCTCAGCCCACAAGAAATTACGGGCATGTGTGGCCGGCTGCGCTGCTGCCTCGTGTATGAATATGAGCAGTACGTCGAAGCCAAGAAACAACTACCCAAAAAGGGGAAGCGGGTGCGTACGCCGCACGGCGAAGGCGTGGTCAAGGATGTGCTGCCGCTAAAGGAGATGGTGCGGGTGGAGATAGAGAGCGGCGAATGGTTTGATGTCGCCCGCCATGAATTGGAGCCGCTGGATGAGCTAGAAGCGCTGCAAAAGAAGGCGGAGGCAGGCTGCTCGCGTCATGAGAACGGGGGATGTGACTGCGGCGCGCACAAAGGGGATGCCGGCGGTCAAGATGAATCGTGACGAAGCGTGGGGCCTGGTCTGCGAGTTTGTGCAGGATGAAGGCTTGCGCCGCCATATGTTGGCGGTGGCTGCCGGCATGAAATGGTACGCCGCCCGCCTGGGATACAATCCTGACTATTGGGAAACAGTCGGTTTGCTGCACGATTTCGACTGGGAGATTCACCCTAATCTCAACGAACACCCTATGAAAGGGTCGGAAATTTTGCGCGCGCGCGGCGTGGATGAAGATACCATTCGCACCATTCTTTCCCATTACACCGAAGGCACGGGCATAGCGCGAGAAAAGCCGATAGATTTTGCCCTGTTAGCCTGCGACGAAATCACAGGATTGATCATCGCCGCTACCCTGGTGCGCCCATCCAGGGATGTACGCGAGGTCAATTTAAGTTCCATACGCAAAAAGTGGAAGGATCGCCGCTTTGCTGCGGGCGTGGATCGGGAGCACGTGGCCGAAGTTACGGCGGATTTTAGCCAGGCGTGTTTTGCTGGACAGCTTGATCTGTGGACGCACATAGGCAATGTGCTGGCGGCGATGCAGTCGGATGCCGTGCTGTTAGCGTTAGATGGCCGTCTGGCTGTGGCTGGCTAAGCAGGGGATGGCGACTCTATGGATGCCCTGTATCCGCCCCTGACCCAAATGTCTGCCGTAGAGAACGCCGACTTGACAGCGGAAGATCACAGGCAGCTTTTGGCGGCGCTGGCGTATGCCGATTTGCGCGTGCGCTGGGGGGTGGCGCGGGCGCGGGCGGGCGGGCTAGACCCTGACGACGAGTTTCGCGGTCTGTATATTTCTGACGCCCAGATTGATGCCTTGTTGCAGTTGGAACTGGGGCAGCATACCCTGTCCCACGCGCCACTGGGAGAAGCGTGGCTGCCCAGGCTGGCTGCCGCGCGGCAAAACTGGCTGGCGCAGTTGGGGCAGGGGCGGTTGGCTGCTTTGTGGCAGCGTTTTGAGCTGACTGATAGAGAGATGGATGCCCTGCTGCTGGCGCTGCTGCCGGAACTGGACCCGCGTTACGAGCGTGTTTTTGCCTATTTGCAGGATGACGTTACCAGGAAGCGCCCCACGGTTGATTTGCTGCTTAATTTGTTGACGGACTCATTTAGCGAGAAGCTTTCTTTACAGGCTTTGTTCCGCGACGATGGCCGGTTGGTGCAATCTCGCCTGGTGGTGCGCTTCCGTGATGGCGCAGCGGCGCAGCCCCCATTATTGAGCCAGTTTGTGCGACCTGCGCCGCAGGTGGTGGCTTATCTGTTAGGGTATGAGGGTCTGGACAGCCAGTTGGCGGAGTGTGGCTGGTTGTCGTTGGCGGTGGAAATGCCGGCATCTTCCCAACTCCCCCCTCCCGTGCTGCAACCCCTGGCGGCAGCCGCCGCGGCTGAACCGCCCCCCCTGTTAGCCTTTGTCGGCGGGTACGGCGTGGGTAAGCAGGCGGCCGCCAGGTACGTTGCCGGCATCTTACAAACGCCCCTGATTACGTTGGATCTGGCAGCCATGCCCGCCCCCGTGGCGGATTTATTGCCAGTCGCTCTACGTGATGGGCGGCTGCTGAACGCGACGATTTACCTTTCTGGCTGGGACAGCGTCTTGCAAGATAGCGCGGCGCCGCTTCGTCTGTTGGAAATGTTGCTGGCTTACCCTGGCGTGGTCATGGTGGGCGGCGAGACACTGTGGCAGCCGCGCGAAAAGCGACAGGCGCGCCCCGTGCATACAGTCCTGTTTGAGCGGCCCGATTATGCCACGCGGGTCGCTCTGTGGCAGGAAGCCGTAGACGGCGCTAACCTCAACGTGACTGCCGTAGCCAACCACTTTCTGTTTACGCCGGGCCAGATACGGGATGCAGCGGCTACCGCCCGCGACCTGGCTGGCTGGGAGCAGACGCCGCTCTCTCTGGAGCATCTGTTCACCGCCAGCCGCACCCATTCTAACCAGAAGTTGACCGCGCTGGCTACCAAAATTCAACCGCGCCATCAGTGGTCGGATATTATTTTGCCCCCGGATACCCTGCGCCAACTGCAAGAACTGGTCAATATGGTGCGCTTTCGCCCACTCGTTTATGGGCAATGGCATTTTGGGGACAAGATGGCGTTGGGTAAAGGGTTAAATGCTCTGTTTGCCGGGGATTCAGGTACAGGCAAAACGATGGCTGCGGACATCATCGCCCATGAATTGGGCCTGGACCTGTACAAAATTAACCTGTCCACGGTCGTCAGCAAATATATTGGGGAGACGGAAAAGAACTTAAGCCGTATCTTCCATGAGGCGGAAACGAGCAACGCCGTCTTATTCTTCGATGAAGCAGACGCCCTCTTTGGCAAGCGGTCAGAGGTGAAGGACAGCCATGACCGTTACGCCAACATCGAAATCAGTTATTTGTTGCAACGGATGGAGGCTTTTGCCGGCATTGTCATCCTGGCTACCAATCTGCGCGCCAACCTGGACGACGCCTTCACCCGCCGTTTGCACTTTATCATTGAGTTCCCGTTCCCCGAAGTGGCGGACCGCCAGCAAATCTGGCGCGTCAACACGCCAGCGGGCTTACCGCTGGCTGCCGACGTCAATTTTAACCTGCTCGCCGAGCGGTTCCGTCTGGCGGGCGGCAACATCCGCAATATCCTGTTGGCTGCGGCTTTCCTGGCGGCTGAAGAAGGGTCCCCTGTGGCCATGAGGCATTTACTGCACGCGGCCCGCCGCGAATATCAGAAGATGGGCCGGCTGATCAATGAGACGTTGTTTACGCTGTAAAGGCAGGAGCGCAAGGCACGGGGCGAACAGTCTTGTTCAAATAGATTCGTGCTGCCCCGTGCCTCGCACTGCACGTTCAATATTGCCTGCCCCTGCATAATGGTGTACATTAGGCTAACCGTCCCACAACTATCACGATGTGCTGCTTTATCCTGGCGTCACCCGTCACAATCTTGTCAACAGCATCAGTGAGGCGTGAAGTTCATACCTCATAAATCTTGCAGGAGGTGTCATGGCCACCGAACATGCGCTAGAGGAAAAAGTCCGTTCGCGTCCCAGGCCCAAACAAGAAGAGCCACTGCACGCCCCGCCGCTCTCGCCGCCTACCCGTGAGGAACTGGCTGGCCCCCTGACCCCTGACACGCTCAATCGCTTACATCAAACCGTAGGCAATGCCGCCGTGCAGCGGATGTTGGCTCAGCGCCGCGGCAGCGACCCTACCGAACTGGACGACCAGACGGCGTCCGCCATTACCAGCCGCCTGGGGCAGGGTAGCGCCCTGGATGCGCAAATGTCCAACAAGGCGGGAACCGCTATGGGGACGGATTTTAGCCAGGTGAACGTCCACACAGGCACAGACGCGGACCAGCTTTCGCGTCAGTTGGGCGCCAAAGCGTTTACGGTGGGCAGCGACATTTTCTTTCGAGACGGCGCTTACAGCCCGCACAGCCATGAGGGACAGCATTTGCTGGCGCATGAATTGACCCATGTGGTGCAGCAAGGCGGCAGCGCCCCTGGCGTCCAGGGGAAAATGAGCGTTAACGATCCGCAGGATCAGTATGAAGTAGAGGCAGATCGCGTGGCGGATCAAGTCATGAGCCAGCCAGAAAGCGCCCCAGCAGAGGGGTTGCAAATGCAAGAAGAACAAGAAGAAGAACTTCTGCAAATGCAGGAAATGGAAGAAGAAGAGGAAATGCTCTGAACTTCTCGTGAACCAGATAACGATTTGCTGGCTGCCGCAAACGATGCAACATGATTGCCGACCTGGACGAAACTCTACGCCAACTTCTCGTAGCGGAACTGCCCATCAAGAATGGGGAAATTGACATTCAGTTTGATCAGCCTAAGCGAGAGTGGAGCGCGCGGCTGACCAAACCGACTATCAACCTGTTCCTCTATGACGTGCGCGAAAACACGACGTTGCGCCAGCACCAGTGGGAGGCGGTTAAAAATGGGCGCGGCGCGCCTGCCAGCCG
>CAYQYJ010000054.1:0-10627 GCA_964421605.1 uncultured Ardenticatenaceae bacterium
TCCCTGGAGCAACTGGCCCTCATCCCCTTGCTCCTCATTCTCATTCTGGCGGCTTTCTTCCGCTTCAGCGGGCTAAATTGGGATGGCGACAACCACCTCCACCCTGACGAACGCTTCCTGACCATCGTGGGCACGCAGTTAACCAGCGCCGATCCCCTCACCTACCTGCGCACTTCCGAGTCTCCCCTGAATCCATACAACGTCGGGCAAACCTTCTACGTCTACGGCAACTTCCCCATGACGGTCGTCCGCCTGGCGGCCGAGTGGACGGTCAAGGTCTGCGACGCTTTCACCGATTTGTGCCAGTATACCTTCACCGCCTACGATGGAATTCACCTGGTGGGGCGCGCCTTGAGCGGGCTGGTAGACCTGGTATCCATTGCCTTCATCTTCCTCATTGGCCGCCGCCTCTACGATTGGCGCGTCGGGCTGTTGGGCGCGCTGTTCCTGGCTGTCGCCGTCATGCCCATTCAGCAATCCCACTTCTTCACCATGGACAACTGGGCCGCCGCCCTGACCACCCTGACCATGTACACCGCTGTGCGCGCCGCCGCAGATGGCGCGCGGCAGCGATGGTGGCTGCTCTTTGGCTTGGGGTTGGGCTTAGCTGTCGCCTCGCGCATCAACATGGCCCCCCTGGCGGTTATGGCGGGCGTTGCCGGCATTCTCTGGCTGGCGCGGCGCAGTCAGGCGGCTGGCGCCTCAGGCTTGAACTACCTCTGGACCGCCGACGGTTCCGTTGATTTGCAGCGCGCGATCATTGGCCTGTCCCTGGCAGCCTTGATGTCCCTGGTCGTATTCCGCCTGGCTCAACCCTACGCCTTTATGGACCCCGCCCTCGTCAGGGAAACAACGCTGGCGGAAACGGGCCAGGAGCCAGGGCTGCTGATGACCATTGCCAAAACCCTGGTCGGTTTTAACCCCGCCTGGCGCAGCAACATGGAGGAAATCCAGCGGCTGCAAAGCCCGGACGCCAGCTTCCCGCCTGCCTTGCAATGGACAGACCGCGCGCCCATCCTCTTCCCCCTGACCAATATGGTACTCTACGGCATGGGGCTGACCAGCGGCATCCTGGCGCTAATTGGGCTGGCCTGGGCGTTATGGCGCATCATTCGCGGCAAACCCGACTGGCTGGCTCATGCCCTGCCCGTCATCTGGGTGGGGTTATATTTCCTGTTCATGGGAACCCGTTGGGTCAAATCTATCCGCTACTTCCTGCCCATTTACCCCTTTCTGCTGCTGCTGGCGGGCTGGGCGCTGGTGGAACTGTGGCGCAAGGCTGGCGCAGCCGGGCAGCGCCGCCGTTTTTACCAGGCAGCCGTGACCCTGCTGGCAGTCGTCGCCTTTGTCCCCAGTCTCCTGTGGGCGAACGCTTTCGTGCAAATTTATCGCCAACCCGTCACCCGCGTCGCCGCTTCGGAATGGATGTACGCCCATCTCAAAAGCGGCGCGTCGCTGCTGTATGAGGCGGACGGACAGCCGGCGGAATTGCAGTTGCCCCTGAAAGGGTACGATCTGGCGGAGGGTAGTTTCCCCTTAAACCTGCTGGTTCAATTTCCAGCGGAACATGCCGGCAGCGCCCTCGCCGTCACAGGCGTGCGCTTTAATTTTGCCAGCGACGCCGACGGCGGCGACGACAGCGAAGCCCTGGCAGTGCGCCTGATCACCCCCGCCGATCAGGCGCAACCCTTAACCGCCGCCGAGGCTGCCCTGGCGCTAGATGAAACCCGCCGCGCTGTCACCGTGGCCCTCCCCCCCGTCGCCGTAGACGGCGCGCAGCAATACATGGTAGTGGTCGAAGGACGCCCAGGCGGCGTCATTCGCCTGGGCACCAGCGTCATTGCCAATGAAACGTGGGACGACGCCCTCCCCGTGCGCCTGCATGGGCGCGATCCCTACAGCCAATACTTTACAGGCGTAACGGGCGGTCAGGTGCCGATTACCAACATGGACAGCCCCGAGAAACGGGCGCAAATGTTAGGCTGGTTGGACGAGTCCGACGTCATTTTGCTCAGCAGCCAGCGGGCTATCTGGAGTACGTCCCGCCTGCCCTTGATGTTCCCCCTGACCATGCGCTACTACGAAGCGCTCTTCAGCGGCGAGTTAGGCTTTGACCTGGTGCAATCCTTCCAGGCAGACCTGCGCATTGGCCCCCTGCACATCAGCGACATCACCGGGCAGGTGGGCTGGGGCGCGCCGCCCGCCGCCGGCTGGCCCCCGCCAGGCGCGCTGGCGGCTGAAGAAGCGTTCAGCGTCTACGACCACCCGCCCGTGTGGATCTTCGTCAAGCGAGACGACTACAACCGGGCGCAGGCGGAAGCCGTGCTGAATGGCGTGGACCTGAGCCAGGTCGTCTTTATGACGCCGGGCCAGGCCACTCGCGCCCCCAACGCCCTGATGCTGACGCCGCAAGCCGCAGCCGTGCAGCAAGCCAACGGCACTTTCGCCGATATTTTCCAGGTGGATGGGCTGCTGTCTCGCGCGCCCGTAGTCGCCGCCGTCGTCTGGTGGCTGTCCGTTATCGCCCTGGGCTGGCTCGCTTTCCCGCTCACCTTTGTGATATTCGGCGGCTTTGCCGACCGCGGTTATGCCCTCAGCCGCGTGCTGGCGCTGCTCCTCATCTCCTACTTTGGCTGGATTCTAGCCAGCCTGAATCTGGCTGCCAACACACGCGGCACGCTGTTGGTCGGGTTGGCGCTGCTCATTGGCTTAAACGCCGTCCTTTTCATCCGCCGCCGCCGCGACCTGCGCGCCTTCTGGCGTCAGAAATGGAGTTATCTCCTGTTGGTGGAACTCCTCAGCCTGGGGCTGTATCTGCTATTCTTAGGCATACGCCTGGGGAATCCAGACGTATGGGACGTCATTTGGGGCGGCGAAAAGCCCATGGACCTCTCCTATTTTACGGCGGTCCTCAAAAGCACCACTTTCCCGCCATACGACCCCTGGCTGGCAGGCGGCTACATCAACTACTATTATTATGGGTTCGTCTACGTAGGCGCGTTAACAAAGCTGTTGGGAATTGTGCCGGCAACCGCCTACAACCTCATCCTGCCCATGCTCTTCAGCTTCACAGGCATGGGCGCATTCACCGTTGCCGCCAATCTGGTCGCCCGCCGCGCCCCGGCCGTTGCCTCTGCGCCATCTCTGTGGGCGCAGTTGTCGGCGCAGCTTCGTTCCCGCGCCGTCATGGCGGGCCTGGTAGCCATGACCTTGTGCGTTTTGCTGGGCAACCTGGCGGAGATCCGCGTGCTGGCAGACGCCTGGTATCGCACCAGCGACAGCAGCGTACAAACGGGCATCGCTGCCGTAGATTACCTGGTGCGCGTGGTAGACGGCGGCGCAGACATTCTCATTGGCGGCAAACCCCCGGCGATTTATCCCGGCGACTGGTTCTGGACAGCCACACGCGCCATCAACATCAACGAAGGCGAAACCGCCCCCATCACCGAGTTCCCCTTCTTCACCTTTCTCTATGGCGACCTCCACGCCCACATGATCAGTATGCCGCTGATGCTGCTGGCGTTGGGCTGGGCTGTCTCCCTGGCGTTGGAAGACCCGGCAGACGGGGAGCGCAGCCGGCTGCGCCGCGCCGGGCAGTGGCTCATTGGCGGTCTGGCTATTGGCGTGCTGCGGGCTACCAACACGTGGGACTGGCCCACCTACCTGGTCATTGGCAGCCTGGCAGCGCTGTTTGCCGCCTATCGTCGCCACGGCAAGTTGACGCTGTTCGCCATTGGCGACGGTCTACTGCAAGCGGCGGCGCTGGTGGGCATTGCCGTCCTCAGCTTCCTGCCCTACGCCGAAAATTATGGCGTGGGCTACGCCTCAGCGGCGCTGTGGCAGGGTTCGCGCACTTATCTGAGCAACTATCTGTTCATTTATGGCTTATTCCTCTTTCTGCTGCTGACGCACCTGGCGCGGGAGTTTCGCGCCTGGACCAGGGAGTGGACAACCGAAAGCCTGCGCCAGTGGGAACCCGTCAGCCGCATTGTCATGGGCGCGCTCTTCGCCTACGTGCTGCTGCTCCTGATCCTGTTGGTGCGCGGCTACTGGATCGCGCCGCTGGTGCTGTCCCTGTCGGCGGCGGCGGGGCTGTTGGGGCTGCGCCCCAACCTCTCCCCGGAGCGGCGCGTCGTCCTCATCCTGATTTCGGCGGCTCTTTTCCTGACCCTGGCGGTGGAAATTGTGGTGCTAGAAGGGGACATTGGCCGCATGAACACCGTCTTTAAGTTCTACTTACAGGTCTGGCTGATACTCAGCGTAGTTTGCGGGGCAGCTTTTGCCTGGATATGGCCCGCGCTGCGCCGCAGTTGGAGCAAAAGGCGGCAGCGCGTCTGGCAGGTGGGTCTGGGGCTGCTAACAGTTATGGCGTTGCTCTACCCCGTTCTCGCCACAAAAGCCAAATGGCAGGTACGCATGAACCCGGATGCGCCCACCACCTTAGACGGCATGGCGTTTATGACCGTAACCGAATATGGCGACCGGGGACAAACCATTCCCTTGCGCTACGACTATGAAGCCCTTAACTGGATGCAGCGGCACATTGCCGGCTCCCCCGTGGTCGCCGAGGCGCACAGCGATAACCCATACCGCTCCATCGCCAACCGCGTGGCCATGTTTACGGGCTTGCCGGCAGTCGTCGGCTGGGACTGGCATCAACGGCAGCAGCGCGCCGTCATTCCGGGCAGCGTCGTCAGCAAACGGATCGAAGACCTTAACCTGCTGTACAATACGCCAGACGCCGCCGAAGCCATGCGTATTCTTGATCGGTACAATGTGCAGTACGTTTATGTCGGGCCCCTGGAGTGGGCTTATTACAACGCCGCTGGCGTGGATAAATTTGGACAAATGGCGCGGCAAGACCTGCTGGAAGAGGTCTATCGCAACGGCGGCGTTACCATTTACCGGGTACGCAGCTAATGAGCAACAAGCAAAGAAACTGGGTTTTTTGGAAAAACCCAGTTTCTACAAGTCGTAGACTATGAGTGATATTTTCGCTGCTTTTCGTTGGTGGTTGGCGCTGTTCGTACTAGGCGCAGCCGCCACGCCGCTGGCATACGTAATTCTGGGCCGCCTGCCAGACAAAGGCTATGCTTTTGTCAAAATGTTGGGGCTGCTGCTGGTCAGCTACATCTTCTGGCTGTTGGGCACGCTTGGCTTCTTCAGCAACACCACAGGCAACATCGTTCTGTCTGTCCTGGCCCTGGCAGCGCTCTCCTTTGCCGTCTACCGCCGCGGCGACGGTCAGTTGCGTCAATGGCTACGCGAAAACAAGAACCATATCCTCCTCACCGAACTGGTCTTTTTGGTCGCTTTTGGTCTATGGGCCTGGGTACGCGCCCACAATCCCAGCATTGCCGCCACGGAAAAGCCCATGGAGTTCGCCTTCCTCAACTCCGTGGGGCGCAGCCCCAACTTGCCGCCGCTAGACCCCTGGCTCTCCGGTTACGCCATCAGCTACTACTACTTTGGCTACATCATGACCTCCGTGATCGCCCGTCTGGCGGGCGTGGCAGAACCGGTGGCTTTTAACCTGGGCATTGCCTGGCTGCTGGCGGGCACAGCCACGGGCGCATTTGGCTTAGTCTACAATCTGGTGCGCTCGGAAGGGGCGCGACGGCTGGCGGTGGGGTTGGGTTTGCTGGCGGCGCTGGCTTTGCCCATTGCCGGCAACATGCAAATCCTGCTAGAAACCCTGCACGGCAGCGGCGTAGGCTCCGCCACCTTCTGGCAATGGCTGGACGTACGCGAGATCAATGGGCCCGCCAGCGATACCCCCCGCTATAATGGGTCAAGCTGGTGGTGGTGGCGCTCCTCCCGCGTCATTAACGAAACCCACCTCTCCGGACGGGTAGAACAGGGGCTGGAACCCATCGCCGAATTCCCCGCCTTCAGTTTTATTTTAGGGGATATGCACCCGCACGTCCTGGCATTGCCTTTTGCCTTCCTCAGCCTGGCTATAGCCCTCGCCTGGTGGCTGAAACTAAGCGCTGCGCCGTCGCCCCCGCCCACCGCCGTCAAGAACCCCCTGCTGGCTGCCGCCCGCCGCCACATAGACGCTGTGGGCTTGCCTCTGTGGGCGCTGACCGTCTTGATGTTGGGTGGGCTTTCCTTCCTGAACACCTGGGACGTATTGATTCACCTGTTCGTGCTGTTGGGCGTTTACGTGCTGGCTCTCTGGCGACGCGCCGGGCGTTGGCGCAGCGATTGGCTGGCGCAAGCCGCAGGCATGGCCCTCGTCCTGGTCGCGCCCGCCATTCTGCTCTACTTCCCATTTTATCTCGGCTTCCGTTCTCAGGCAGGCGCGCCCTATCTACTGCCCTTTTTGATGCGTCCCACCCGTCTGGCGCAATTCCTGATCATCTTCGCCATGCCCCTGTTCAGCATCCTGGCGCTGCTGCTGGCGCTGCTGGCGCAATCGCGCCTGCGCCGCTGGCAAACAGGACTGGCGACGGCGCCTGCCGTCATCGTCGCCCTCTTCCTGACGCTGCTGCTGTTCACCTGGCTGATGGCTATCAGCCCCGACGGCGCCGCCCGCCTGGAAAACCTGGCGCGTGAACTGAACATCCCCTTGCTGCCCGTCGCCGCCGACGCCACAGTCGGACAGCGGCTGTCGTGGGGATTTTCCGCCATTCTGGCGCTGACCCCCACCCTGTTGGGCGTGCGCATAGGCTATCCCTGGTTGACGCTGCTGCTGGCGGGTATCATTGGCCTGGTCGTGATGCAGTTGGCTAACCAACAGGAACGCAGCCAGGAGCGTAAAGACCCTGCAGACAGCCACGTCCTGCCCTTTGCCCTGCTGCTCATCTTGACCGGCGCGCTGCTGACGTTGGGGCCAGAATTTGTTTATCTGCGCGACAACTTTGGGCAGCGGCTGAACACTGTGTTTAAGTTTTACTACCAGGCATGGGTCATGTTTGGCGTAGCCGCCATCTACGCCCTTTCCTATTTATTGCGGCGGGCGCGCGCTGCCGGCATCCTGGTCACGGCTGTTTATACGCTGCTGCTGGCTATCGCCCTGACCTTCCCCTACCGCGCCTACGTCTCCCGCACCCTGGAATATGGCAGCACTCCCACGCTAAATGGGCTGGCTTACAAAGAGCGCTTTAACGCCGATGAGTATGCAGCCATCATGTGGCTGCGGCAAAACGTCAATCACTCTCCCACCCTGCTGGAAGCAGTGGGCGATTCTTACACCGAATACGCGCGCATCTCCGCCAGCACGGGCATCCCCACCGTTCTAGGCTGGCCTGGTCACGAATCCCAATGGCGCGGCTACGCCAACCCGGAGCCAGGCGTACGCAAACCGTTAGTGCGCCAGATTTACACCGAGGTGAATTGGCCCGCCACAGAGGCCTTGCTCAATCAGTATGACGTCCGCTACATTTATGTGGGCAGCCTGGAACGGGCTGCCTATGGTGAAGCAGGTTTAGACAAATTTGCCCAAAATCTGGAAGTCGCCTTCCAGAACGGCAGCGTTACTATCTATCGTTGGCAACCAGAATGAATAATTTAGCAGAAGCCGCAGCCGCTCCCTCCCTGTCCGGTGAACAAGCCCCGCCGCCGGCGACAGCCGCCCCATCACTCGCCGCAATTCGCCTTAATCTGGCGCAAATTGGCTTGATCCTGGTGCTGCTGGCAGCCGGCGCCAGCCGTTTTGCCAACCTGGGGCGTATCCCCCTGGCGCCCGCAGAGGCGCAGGCGGCGCTGCACGCCTGGCAGCCCTGGCAGGCTGGCGTAAGCGCCCCGCTCCAGCCGGCCAGCCCGGCTTACGCCACGCTGACCACGCTGCTAATGGCTGTCGTTGGCGACAGCGACGCCACCGCGCGCCTGATCCCCGCCCTCTTTGGTCTGGCGCTGGTCTTACTGCCCTGGCTGCTGCGCCAGCGCATTGGCGTCTGGGGCGCGCTGACCGCCAGCCTGGCGCTGGCTATCTCGCCGCTGGGGACATCCGCTGCCCGCACCGCCGACGGCGCCGCCCTGGCGCTCTTCGCCGCCATGTTCCTGGTCCTCAGCCGGCTGCGTTTCCTGGAAAAAGCCGAACGCCCCTGGTTTTATGCCTTGTGGGTGGCCTTGGGGCTGGGACTGGTCAGCGCGCCATTGTTCTATTCCGCGCTGATTGGCATTATGCTGGCTTGGGTGGGCCAGGCCACGCTGGGGCCTGCGCTGGTGGAGACAACGCCTTACCCGGAGCGCGCCGTCATCCGCCAGGGGGCGCTGATCACCGTAGGCATCGTGCTGGCTCTGGGCACGTTCTTCTTCTGGAATCCAGCCGGGCTGGGCAGCGTGGGCAACATCCTGGGGCAATGGTTGGGTCAGTTTGACTTCCGCACCAATCTGCTCAACTGGGCCACGCCCATTCTCGTTTTAGCTCGTTACGAACCCATCCCCTTTTTCTTTGGCTTGACAGCCACGATCTGGGCTTTGTGGCGCGGCCAACCGCTGCCCAGTTTTCTGGCTTACTGGCTGGTGGGGGCATTGGTCACGGCGCTGCTGCAACCGGGCAATCTGGCAAATGGCCTGCTGCTGACGCTGCCCGGCAGCCTGCTGTGCGGCGCTTTCGTTAATCACCTGTTGCAGCAGACGGGCGAATGGTGGGACGCCCACACTGGACGGCTAAAATGGGCGCTGGCGTTTTTCCTGTTGGTGATCATGGCTGCCGGCATTGCCAGTCTGGCGCGCCACATGCAAATCATCCGCATCACCCCTCAGGACTTCTATAACTTATGGATCGCCGTCACCCTCCTTGTTTTCGCCGTCGCCGTCGTCAGCTATTTGTGGGTCTGGGATAAAGTCATTGTCAGGCAAGGCGTCACGATGGGGCTGTTGATTTTCCTGGTCGTTTTCAGTTGGGGCAGCAGTTGGTGGCTAAACCAGACGGCAGCCAACGACACACGCACCGGCTGGGTGACGCAAGCCAGCGACGACGAACTGCCGCTGCTCATCCGCACCATAGAGGAATTTTCCGAGCAGCGCAAACAAGCGCGCTACGATCTGCACATTTTCAGCGCCGTGGACACGCCTGTACTGCGCTGGTACTTGCGCCGCTTTCCCCAACTGGAAGTCGGGGCGAGCGTGCCGGCATCCGCCGTCTACGACGCCATCCTTACTGCCAACGAACCCGAACAAACCTTTGGCGCCGATTATGTAGGCTCCGATTTTGGCTTGCTGCGCCCAGACACGCCGCAAACGTTCGACGTCGCCAGCGCCGCGCGTGGTTTGCTCTTCCGCGAATTCAGCGCCCCCGTGAACGAGACGCGCGTGATCCTCTGGCTGCGCGCCGATTTAGTCAGATAGCGAGAAGATAAGCAGGATGACTCATTTCTCCCTAAGAGACGTATTGACCTGGCCCCCGGCAGAGATGCCGGCAACCGCCGTCGCGGGAATGCCGGCAGCCGAAGCCAGCAGCCATACCGCCAATCTCATTAGCCGCTGCCTGGCTGGCGAAGAAAGCGCCTACGCCGCTCTCTACAACCTCTACGCTGGCGAAATCTATCGTCTCTGCTACAGCCTCCTGCAGCACCGCGAAGACGCCGAAGAAGTGCTGCAAGACGCCTTTGAATACGCCTTCCGCCGCCTGGAAACGTACCAGCCGCGCAAATCCGCCTTCAAAACCTGGCTCTACCGCATCGCCATCAGCCGCTGCCGTAATAAACGGCGGCGCAAATGGCTGCCTACCTTTTCTTTACAACAATTAGCCGGCGACGACATCAGCGACCACACCGTACCTGATCCCGGCGAACAGGCTGCCCTGACCGAACAGCAGCGGCAGGTCTGGCAGGCGCTCGCGCAGCTATCTCCCAAACTGCGCGAGACTGCCGTGCTGCGCTATTACGAAGGGCTGGCTTATGCCGAAATTGGCGAAATTCTCGACATTTCGCCCAAAACCGTAGAATCGCGTATGCGTCTGGCGCACCAGGCGCTGCGCGAAATGTTGGCGGCAGACCCGCACAACTTGTAGGCAGCATGGGACGTGGCGCAGCTTCTGACCACTGACCACCATTTTCACCCGCCATTCGCTCATGGAACAAACACACGTCTTTAACCTGATTTCCGACTACGTACTGGGCCTGCTGCCAGTCGCCGAGCGCCGCCTGGTGGAAAAACACGCCGCCGACTGCACCTCCTGCCGGCAGCAGTTAGCCGCCGAACGGGAACTGAGCCAGCGCGTGCGCCACACCCTGGCAGCTTTGCCCACCCCTTCCCCGGCCCGCCTGGCGCGGCGACAGCCGCCCCCGCCGCCTGCCCGCGTCCCATTGTTTTTTCAAGCCGGCTGGTACAAAGCCTGGGTCACGGTCGGCGTCCTGCTGGCGCTATTTGCCGGCACGCTCTACCTGCGCCCCAACACGGCCGCCAACGCGCCCGTCTGGGCCGATCCCGCGCCATACGTCCTGGCTACAGCCACCGGGCAACCCACAGCCACCATAACCGTCACCGCTACTGCCACTCAGGTGGCAGGTAGCGCCGAAATTCCTTCTGCGACGCCCACCACCGCCGCCACACCCATCGCTGCCCTACCCGCGCCGCCCGGCAGCCAATAGACGCTAACGGAATGAGCGTTCGCACCTATGGCAACCGCCCTACCATCCAACGTCTCTGTAGGGGCGTATTGCATACGCCCTATTGC
>CAYQYJ010000054.1:10727-14282 GCA_964421605.1 uncultured Ardenticatenaceae bacterium
AGTGAGTCAATAAAACATGAGTGAACTTGTAACCCCTTCCCCGCAAAGTGACCAGCCCGCCATTTCCGAGCGTTTCTGGGCTGCCGCGTTGGTCATAGATTGGGAAAAAGCCCTCTACCTGCTGTTCATTGCCCTGGCTTTTGTCACCCGCTTCTGGGGTCTGGGCGACCGCGTGATGAGTCACGACGAGAGCCTGCACACGCAATACTCTTACCAATATTTCATCGGCGACGGCTATGACCACACGCCCTTAATGCACGGGCCATCGCTGTTTCATGCCACAGCTTTCTCTTACTGGCTTTTTGGCGAAGCGAACGACTTCACCGCCCGCGTTCCCGTGGCCCTGCTGGGCATATTGCTGGTCTTTATTCCGTATCTGCTGCGGGATTGGATTGGGCGCAAGGGCGCCCTGGCCGCCAGTTTCCTGCTGCTGATCTCCCCCTACATTACCTACTACTCCCGCTACATCCGCCACGACATCTACGTCATCACCTTCGCCTTGATTGTGGCCATCGCCATGTGGTACCACCTGCGACAGCCGCAAGACAAATACCTCTATTGGTTTGCCGCAGGCACAGCCTTGATGTTCACCACCATGGAAGTCTCCTTTATTTACGTGGCGATTTTTGGCAGCTTCCTGATCGTGCGTCTGGTCGTTTTGCTTCTCACTGGCAACTGGCTCGCCAGCTATTGGCCCCAACTGAAATCCGCTCTGGCTCTGTTGGGTTTGAGCATTATCCTCCTGGGCGTCGGTTTTGGCGGTCAATATGTCACCGGGCGCGTGGACGACAGCCTGGCGACGCCGGTGGATGGCAGCGGCGCTTTTGCTGTCAATCCTGAGGAAGCGCCGTCCACTGTGAGCGACGTAGCCCAAAACGGCGTGGTCTTTCGTTGGCTGGCAATTGCCGGCATTGGCGCGCTCGGCGCCGCCTTGTTAGCCGGCGCCGGCAAACTCCGGCCCAAACTGGATAACTACCCCGAATTCGACCTGATCATCCTTTTCACCACCCTGGTGCTGCCCGCCGCATCCCCCTTCCTCACCCGAATAGCCGGTTGGAACCCCCGCGACTACACGCTCAACCAATGCTTCCCACCCGGCAGCGAAAGCCTCAGCGGCCTCAGCCTCTTCTTCGCCCGCGTCACCGACGCTGCCTGCTACCAGGCTTTCTTCAGCTCAGGGCTGGTACACTCCGGCATCTTCCTCGTTTTTGCCCTCCTCGTCAGCCTCTTAATCGGGTTGTGGTGGCACAAACGCCGCTGGCTCACCGCCGCCGTTATCTTCCACAGCATCTTTCTCATCCTGTTCACCTCCATTTTCACCAACCCCGGCGGTTGGAGCAGCGGCATGATTGGCTCCCTCGGCTATTGGCTGGAGCAGCACGGCGTCCAGCGCGGCGGGCAGCCCTGGTTTTACTACGCCTTTGTTATGCCCTTCTACGAATTCCTGCCCCTGCTGCTAATGCTGCTGGGCGCCTGGTATTGGGCAAAACGAAACCGGCTGCACCAGATCGTTGCCTACTGGCTGGGCATCCTGGTAGGCGGGCTGCTGGCTGGCAGTCTGGTCAACCTGCTCGTCTTTCGCAGCCGTGTGAACCAGGCGATTGCCCTGGCGAACGCTCAGGCAGAAGGCGCGGGCCAACCCCTGCCCGATCCGCTGCGCATTCGCGCAGACGTGCCCACCAGTTGGACGCCGCTGTTAATCACATTTTTTGTCATTCTGGCTCTGGGCGTCCTCTATTGGTTCTGGCGTCGCCGCCGCCAGATTCGAGAGGCACATCAAATGGGAGATAGCTGGCACGGATTAGTCAGCGGCGCCACATTAGTGGGCTTCGTCCCGTTCTTACTGTGGTGGTTTGTGCTCACCTTCGTCATCTACAGCGTCGCTGGCGAAAAAATGCCCTGGCTCAGCTCCCATTTCGTCATGCCTATGGTTTTCCTGAGCGGCTGGTATCTGCACCAACGGTTCAGCGACATCGCCCTGCGCGATTTCCTCAACCGCCACCTGCTGTTGCTGATCGGTCTGACCATTGCCCTGATCGGCGCGGCGCTGCTCACCGTGGGCCCGCTGCTCTTTGGTAAAATCAATTTCGGCGCTCAGGAACAACAAAACCTGGCGAATGCCGGGCGGCTGTTGGGCAGCCTGCTGGTTGTGGCTGGCCTGGTGTACGTCTGGCGGTTGGCGGCGGCGCGCGTGCCGGCATCCCTGCGCCCCACCGTCTGGCTCAGCGCCCTCCTCATCATCCTCGCCGCCGTCACCATCCGCGCCACCTACATGGCGAACTTCCCCCACGCCGACTACACCAATGAATTCATGGTCTACGCTCATGGCGCGCCATCCACCAAAGACGTCGTCATGAAACAGATTGACGAACTCTCCCACCGGCTCTATGGGGACAACAGTATGCAAATCGCCTTTGATAACGTCAGCTCCTGGCCCTATCTCTGGTATTTGCGCAACTACCCCAATCGCATTTATTACGGCGAAACCCCAGGGCGCAACATCACCGAAGCCCCTGTCATTCTGGCAGGCGACAGCAACTACAGCAAAGTAGAGCCTCTGGTAGGCGAAGATTACGAAATGAGCACCCACATCTTCCTGTGGTGGCCCATGGAAGAGTATCGCAAAATAAGCTGGAACGCCCTTCTAGGGGACAACCTTTCGCCCGCTGACCAGAAACGAGGCTTGGGGAACCCCGCCGTCCGCGAAGCGCTGTGGGACATCTTCTGGCATCGAGATTACACCGCCTATGGCGCAGTCTTTGGCGGCAGCTACAATGCCGGCCAATGGCCCCTACGCCGCCCCCTGCGCCTCTACATCCGCAAAGACGTCTACGCCCAACTCTGGGACTATGGCGCTGCCGCCGCCGTCTACGAACCGCCGCCCGATCCCTATGCCGAGGGCGAACTGACGCCCAGCGCCAGCCTGGTCATTGGCGCGCCTGGGACGGGGCCAGGACAGCTAACCTCCCCCCACAACGTCGCCGTCGCCGCCGACGGAACCATTTACGTCTTAGACTCCGGCAACCATCGCGTTTCCGTCTTCAGCGCCGATGGCGCCTTCGTTACCAGTTGGGGCCAATTCGGCGATCAGCCGGGGCAGTTCAATGACCCCTGGGGGCTGGCGGTAGATGAGGAATTTGTCTACGTCGCCGACACCTGGAACTACCGCATCCAGAAGTTTACGCGGGACGGCGAATTTGTGCTGGCTTTCGGGCAAAGCGGCTCCCCCAGCGCCGATCAGGTCGGCGGGGGCTTGTTCTATGGGCCGCGCGACATCATCCTGCTGCCCAACAACCGGCTGTTGGTCACAGACACCGGCAATCACCGCTTACAAATGTTTGACCGCGACGGCAACTTCATGCAACAACTAGGCTCATTGGGGACCGTGTTGGGGCAAATGCACGAACCGGTGGGGCTTGCCGAAGGGCCCGAAGGTGACATCTTCCTGGCGGACACCTGGAACAGCCGCATCCAACGCTTCTCGCCTGACCTGACCCCCCTGGCTGAATGGAAAGTAGACGCCTGGTCCGGCGAATCCATTGTCAACAAGCCCTA
>CAYQYJ010000055.1:0-14029 GCA_964421605.1 uncultured Ardenticatenaceae bacterium
CGCATGAAGTTTATTGATTTGACTATCCCTTTGGGCATTGGCACGCCGCCGTGGCCTACCTATGAGCCGCTGGAAGTGAAATATTTCAAGCGGTTGGCGCCCAATGGGGCGAATGGGCAGGTGGTAACGCACAGCAACCACGTGGGCACGCACCTGGATGGGGAGATTCACTTTTACACCCCTGGCAAAGATATTGCTTCCCTGGATTTTGACTTTTTATGCGGCGAGGCGGCTATTGTGGATTTGAGCGACTGCTGCGGCGATTACGACGTCTATACGCCAGAGATGATTGCCGCGCGGGTGGAGGTGCGTGAGGGGGATATTTTAATCATCCATACGGGCTACCATCATTTTGGTTGGGATCAGCCCTATGGCAACGAAGTGCGCTACATGGTGATGCACCCCGGCCCCGATGCGCGCTTTGCCCGCTGGTGTATAGAGAAAAAGCTGCGTTGGATTGGGGTGGATTGCGGCAGCGCGGACCATCCAATGAACACGAAGATACGAGAATGGATGCCGGCACAAGCCGCCGACGCCGACGCCCATTTTCGCCAAAAATACGGCAAGCCCTTGACCGAATATTTCACCAAAGAAATGTATCAGATGATGCACCTCTGGCTGTTTGACAAGGGCATCATCCACGCCGAATGCCTGGGCGGCGACATTGACCTGCTGCTGAACCGCCGCGTCCAGATTGGCTGTTTCCCCTGGCGTTTCGTGGACGGCGAAGCCAGCATTGCCCGCATTGTGGCTATGGTAGAAGATGAAGAATATGCTGCTTTGATGCAAAAGAAAGCAGCTATGCCTAAAACAAAGTTCGGCGACTGTTTTGATCCGGCCCACGTTGCCCGCCTCGGCGGGCGTGGACGAGTATTTTAAGACTCTTCGCAACGGGCATTTCACTACAAAGACGCGAAGTAACTACCCATCACTATTTTTCAGGAGGTGACTATGGCTTATGATGAAGGACTGGCGCAACGCATACGTGAATTGATTGGCAATCACCCGGCAATAGCCGAGAAAAAGATGTTCGGCGGCGTTGGCTTTATTATCCGCGGGCATCTGGCTTGCGGCGTGAACGGTCATGACCTGATTGTGCGCGTTGGCCCTGACGAACACGCCACGGCGCTGGCGCATCCCCATGCACGTCCTTTTGACGTTACCGGCCGCGCCATGAAGGGATGGGTGATGGTCAGCCCGCAGGGGTGTCAGAGTGACGCCGACTTGAAGGACTGGGTGGATCAGGCGCTGTCGTTTGTGTTGGAATTGCCGGCAAAATAGAACCACAAGAGGCATAGCATGAAGCGCGAAGAAATTGTCAACCTGTTAGCCCATGCCAGATGGTATGACTTAACGCAGCCATTGAGCATTTTCACGCCGCCGTGGCCGGGCGAAATGCCCCTGCAAGTACACTTTTTTAAGCGGCTAACCGGTTCCTGGGGTGGGGGACAGGGGGCTAACGGGCAGCTTATAGAGTGGAGCAACAACACAGGCACCCATCTCGTCGGCCCTCGCGCTTTCCATTCAGGCGCGCGCGCCATTGCGGACATTCCACTCACCGATTTGTGCGGCGAAGGCGTCATTGTGGACATTTCCAATGCCGTTTCTGATTACAGCCTCTACACGCCAGAGATGATCACCAGCCGCGTCCCCGTCAAAGAGGGCGATATTTTGCTCATCAATACGGGTTACCACAAATACGCCTGGGACCAGCCCGATGTGCCCAATCCCGAAGCGCAAGGCGGCATTGAAAACAAAGAGTTTGGCTACTATGTGCGTCACCCCGGTCCCTCGCCCGAATTTTTCCAATGGGCGTTAGACATGAAGCTGAAGCTAATTGGCGTAGACTGCGGCTGCGCCGAACATCCCATGAACACCAACATCCGCTACGCTCATGCGCGCGAGTTCCACAAGGCAGAAACAAAATTGCGGCAAACGCATGGTCAATCATGGGATGATTTATTCCCGCCAGATGCGTATCACCAGTTGACGCACGCGACAATGCCCCAGGCAGGATTGCTGCTGGCGGAATCGTTGGGCGGTCAAATTGACGAACTCCGCAACCAGCGCGCCTGGATCATGATTCAGCCCATTCCCTTCATGGAAGTAGAATCGTCCTGGTGTCGCGCTGCCGCCCTCCAGCCGCCGCCAGGCATGGCTGTGGACGACTTTTTTGCCATCATGCACGCCGCGGAGATGCTGGACATGACGCTGCCCTTCAGCGTGCAGACGCCGCAGTGGGCTAACTATGAGCCGTTGAGCGTCAAATATACCAAACGGGTGGGCGGGCAATATTTTGGGTTGGGGCGCAACAACGCCCACTGCCGCGCCAGCTTCCACCTGGCTACCCATATGGACGGGGAGAAGCATTTCCATGCTGCCGGCAGAACCATCGGCCAGATGCCATTTGATTACTGGTTTGGGCCTGGCGTCATTGCCGACATTTCCCCCCTGGTCAGCGACTCCAGCGTCTACACCCCCGCCATGATAGAAAGCGTGGCTGATGTGCGCGCTGGCGATATTCTCATCGTCAAAACAGGTTACTACCGTTACGGTTGGAACAGCCCTGACTCCGACGAATTCCGCTACATGATCAAGCACCCTGGCCCCTCGCCCGATTTTGCCGACTGGTGCTTGCAGAAACAAATCAAATGGCTGGCGGTAGACTGCGTGGCCATGGAACACCCCATGAACACCATTCAGCGCCAGTGGCATCCCCAAACCTTTGCCGCAGCCAACCGCAAACTAATCGAGCAATATGGCAAAGATTGGGACGAAATATACCCCCTGGACAAATATTACCAGGACATGCACCTCAACCTCTTTCCCAAAGGCATCGTCCACGCCGAAAACCTGGGCCGCGATCTGGCCCACGCCCCCAGCGGTCGCTACTTCATCGCCGCCTTCATCCCCAAAGGCATGGAACTCGCCTCCTGCTGGGGCCGCTTCGTTGCCTTTAAGGAAAAAGAGTAGCCACGAATTTCACGAATTAGACGAATTGTCTTGATGATAGCATTTTCCTTCATAGAAGTTGCTCAGGAAGAAAGAACTCAATGGTTTTGAGAACCATAAGCACGTGAAGGGTATTGTATGGGTGAAATACTATACAAAGAGCTATCTTACGAGATCGTAGGAGCGGCAATGGAGGTCCACCGGCTGTTGGGCAGTGGCTTCCTGGAAAAAGTCTATCAGGTATCTTTGGCTCACGAGTTAGGCCTACGGCATATTCCTCATGAGCAGTACAAAGTCTTGCCCGTTTACTACAAGGACACGTTGGTGGGTGAATACGAAGCAGATTTTGTCGTGGCAGAAAAGATTATTCTGGAGATTAAAGCTCTCTCTCAACTTAATGCCCAACATGAGGCGCAAGCACATAACTACCTGGCAGCAACTCGCCTGCGACTGGCAATCCTGCTTAATTTCGGCGCGGCATCTTTACAGCAAAAGCGGGTAGTGCGATAAGCAAACTCAGCGCCTATAACTCAAAAATTCGTTTAATTCGTGTAATTCGTGGCAAAAAAAAGGAAAACCTAACAACAGAAGCGTGTAGTGCGATAAGCAAACTCAGCGCCTATAACTCAAAAATTCGTTTAATTCGTGTAATTCGTGGCAAAAAAAAGGAAAACCTATGGCGACGCAGTTTTTTGGTGAGCGGATCAGGCGGAATGAGGATCCGCGTTTGTTGATGGGGCAGGCGTTGTTTGTGGATGATGTGCAGTTGGCGGGGATGGCGCATGTGGCGTTTGTGCGCAGCCCGTATGCTCATGCGCGTATTGTATCCATTGACGCCGCGGCCGCGCTGGCGCGGGAGGGAGTGTTGGCGATCTATACAGCGGCAGACCTGGGGGATTACTGGCAGCATGGGCCGCTCCTCGTGTCGCCGCCGCCTATTAAGGATATCGTGTTCCACGAGCGAACACAGGTGCCATTGGTCAGAGACAAAGTGCGCCACTTGGGGGAAATTGTAGCTATGGTGGTAGCGGAGAGCCGTTACGTGGCTGAAGATGCGGCGGCGGAGGTGTGGGTGGAGTATGAGCCATTGCCGGCAGTCACCGACCTGGAAGCCGCCATTACGCCCGGCGCCCCTCTGGTACACGACGACCTGGAGAGCAACGTTGGCGCGCACGTCATCCAGACCAAAGGCAGCTACGCCCAGGCGCGGCAGCAAGCCCATACCATCATCCAGCGCCGCTTTGTCTATGATCGCGGTACGGCTGCCGCTATGGAAAATCGAGGCATTGTGGCTGAATGGGATCGGCGCGCCCAACGCCTGACCATATGGGACACCACCCAGGCTCCCATTCCTATCCGCAATGGTCTGGCGGCTATGTTGGGTCTCTCTGAGAAGCAAGTGCGCGTCATTGCTCCCTTTATTGGCGGCGGTTTTGGCCCCAAAATTATGATGTTCTATCCCGAAGAAATGCTCATCCCCTGGGCCGCCCTTCAACTCGAACGCCCCATCAAATGGATCGAAGATCGCTCCGAGAACTTTACGGCTACCACCCAGGAGCGGGGACAGATACATCAGGCGGAAATTGCCCTGGACAGCGACGGGCGCATTCTAGGCATCCACGACGTTTTCCTGCACGATGGCGGCGCTTACATGCCCTACGGCTTGACCGTGCCCATCAACAGCCAATGCACGTTGTTGGGTCCCTACCACATTCCCAACTATTACTCTGAATTCAAAGCCGTGTTTACCACCAAGCCCATCGTTACCCCCTACCGTGGCGCGGGCCGGCAGCACGGCGTCTTTGTCGTGGAACGTTTGCTCGACCTGGGCGCCAGGGCGCTGGGGTTGGATCGCGCCGAAATTCGGCGACGCAACTTCATCCCGCCAGACGCCTTCCCATATAACAATGAAATTATCTACCAGGACTTTGCTCCCCTGGTGTACGACAGCGGCAACTACGAACCCGTGCTAAACAAAGCCCTGGACATGATCGGCTACCAAAACTTTATTGACGAAATCCAGCCGCAAATGCGGGCAGAAGGTCGCCATGTGGGCATAGGCGTCGTGGCTTACGTGGAAGGCACAGGCATTGGCCCCTACGAAGGCGCGCGCGTTCAGGTACAAGCCAGCGGTAAAGTATCGGTGGTCACGGGCGTGGGCACGCAGGGGCAGGGGCATTTCACCAGCTTTGCTCAGATTGTGGCCGACCAGGTGGGTGTAGAGGTGGGGGATGTAGAAGTAGTGACAGGGGACACCGACCAGTTTTACTGGGGCGCGGGTACATTTGCCAGCCGCGGCGCGGTGGTGGCTGGCAACGCCATCAACGAAGCTGCGCGGGATGTGCGCCAGAAAATATTGCGCCTGGCTGGCGAACTTCTGGAAGCGGCGGTGGAAGATTTAGAGATTGTCAACGGCGTAGTGCGCGTCAAAGGCGTCCCTGACCGGTTCCTATCCTTAGGCGAACTGGCGCGGCAAGCCAACCCTCTCCGCGGCGCGGTCAAACCAGGCACAGAACCAGGACTGGAAGCCACCAACTACTTTGGTCCCGAACGGGGGGCGACAGCCAGCGGAATTCATGCTATGATCATTGAAGTTGATCCAGAAACCATGCTGGTCAACATCTTAAAATATGTGGTGGTACATGATTGTGGCCGCGTCATTAACCCGTTGATTCTGGATGGGCAAATTCATGGCGGCGTGGCGCAGGGCATTGGCAACGCCTTTTATGAAGAATTGGTGTTTGACGAAAACGGTCAACTGCTGACCGGTTCCTTTATGGACTTCTTGCTGCCGACGGCCCTGGACGTGCCCCGTGTAGAGGTGGGGCATGAAGTCACGCCGTCACCGCTTAATCCGCTGGGGGTGAAAGGAGCGGGCGAAGCAGGGGCAATTCCCGTTGCGCCGCTGTTTGCCCAGGCGGTCGAAGATGCTCTAAATTTACCCGAATTGGAGATTGGTCAGATTCCCTTACATCCCAGCCGCCTGTGGCATCTGGTGCATGGTTAAAGGCTGCTATCGGCAGGTCTTAAGGTGTTAGGAACCTGGCTTGAAAATAGGTCACTCATCGAAAAGAAGGACAAGGGGGGACGTATTACGCTGGAACCTCCCTGATTAAGGGTATATGGCACATCATGATTTGATAATGTTTTTTTTGCGAGCCAGTGTCATGCTGGCTACGGCGTTAGGTTGTGGTCAGATCATGCGGAAGATTCACCAACCGCGGGTCTTGGGGGAATTGCTGGGGGGGATTCTGCTTGGGCCAACGGTGTTTGGCGCGTTGTTTCCACAGTTATCGTCAGCAATTTTGCCGGCAACTGGCCCAGTTGCCGATGCGCTAGACATTGTACTCCAGCTAGGCATGTTGTTTTTCTTGTTTGTAGCGGGTTTGGAAGTAAACCTGTCTAATCTGCGTCAGAAAGGACGTGCCGTAGCTTTGACCAGTATCATGGGCATAACCATTCCATTTGCCCTGGGCGCGGGTACAGTCCTCTTATTTCCAGAATTCTGGCAAGGATCGGGTGTTGAGCGGGGATTATCTTTTGTATTGTTTATTGGGGCCGCTATGTCTATCAGTGCCCTGCCCGTCATTGCCCGCATCTTCATGGATTTGGGGCTGCTTGACAAACCCATAGGCGGCGTGGTATTAGCCGCGGCGACAATAGACGACCTGATTGGGTGGAGTCTGTTTACCGTTGTTTTAAGTGAGTTTGTACCCACCCAGTCGCCAAGAAGCGTCTGGTTAACCTTGATCCTGCTTGTTTTGTTTGCCATATCCACGTTGCTGGTTGGTCATTTTGTCGGACAGCGGGCTTTGCGCTGGCTCCGGCGTACGCTTTCCTGGCCCAGTGGATTTATTGGCGTGACCACGGTACTCATCTTGCTTGGAGCGAGCCTGGCTGAGTACATTGGTATTCATGCCATATTTGGCGCGTTTCTGGTCGGCGTCACACTGGGGCAGGCGGTGGAGAAAGAGAACGAAGCGCATGACGTCATTTACCAGTTTGCAGTCAGCTTTTTCGCGCCTCTTTATTTTGTTTCTGTGGGCTTAAAAGCTAATTTTGCCACTCACTTTGATTTGCCATTGGTATTGTTTGTGCTCCTGGTCGCCAGCCTGGGCAAGATCATTGGAGCTGGAATAGGCGCGCGAATGGGCGGTATGTCCTTGCGTGAATCGCTGGCTATTGGCGTAGGTATGAATGCTCGCGGCGCGATGGAGATGATCCTGGCTACCGTAGCCCTGGATTATGGTATTATTGACGAGCGTCTCTTTGTGGCCTTGGTCACTATGGCCCTGGTTACTTCCTTCTTGAGTGCTCCGCTGCTCCCCCGACTGCTCGCGTCCAGATCGGCGGGTTAATAAGCCCGCACCCAATCACGCGCATGAACCTTTTGGCAACCATCATTAGTCTGCCTGCCGCGCGTTGGCTGCACGAAACGCAACAGGCAGTGGTGCATTCGGTTTTTGTGCAGGCGTGCAACTTGCGTAATGAGCGGGGCGACTGGTTGTCGTTGGCGCTGCCGGCATCTGGCATAGGGCCTTTCACCGTCGTCGCGCCGCTGCCTGAGGGTTGCGGTTTCCACGATTGGCTGTCGCCGGGGATGCCGGCATCTGTCACCCCCCACGCCATAACCCTGCCGCCTCTAACCATTCGCCTGACCGGGGCTGCTTTGTGGGAACCCTGTCCCGACTGGTCAGGCGCGCCGCCAGCGGCGCTGGCGACAGCGCTGGCGCCGCTGGTAACCTGGCTGCCGCCGTTCTCGCTGGCGCAATCCCCCTATGCGGCAGCCGCGCAAACGGCGCAGGCGGCGCTGCAAACGGGTTTGCAGCAGGCAGACCTGGCAGCGTGCCGCGATGGGGCGAAGCAGTTGGGCGGCGTGGGGCCCGGACTGACGCCGGCCGGGGACGATTTTCTCTTAGGCGTGATGGCGGCGCTGTGGCTGATCTGGCCCGCAGCCAGGGCGCGCCTGTTTAGTCAGGCCATCGCTGCTGCGGCTGGCCCGCGCACCACGCCTCTCTCCGCTGCCTGGCTGGCTGCCGCCGCCGCTGGCAACCTCAGCAGTCACTGGCACCAGCTCTTATGGGCGCTGCCCCTCGTTCAGATGGATGCGCTGCAGGCGGCAGTGGACGCCATGCTCTCCGTTGGCGCATCGTCCGGCGCGGACGCCCTGGCTGGTTTTGTGTGGGCCAGCCAGATTTTGGTACAATGACCTTATGAGAGATCGCTCTGTCGCTGCCTCGATCCGTTCCTGGCCCCGCCTCTTGCGCCAGGCGCTTTCTTTTGCCCTGATTCTGCTGTTGTTAGCCATGGTCTGGGAAGGTTTGAAGTGGGTGGGCGGCGATCCCTGGCGACCAGAGACGAATCCCTTTGGCCTGACGCACACGCCCCCGTTGCAGTTCAAAATTGCTTCTGACTTGAACTTACCGCACGTGTGGGATGTGCTAGGCGCGTTTGCCCGCCCCTCGCGGCGTAATGGGCCGGCGTTGGGGGTTTTGTTGTTCAATGCCGGCATCTTCACCTTCCGCGAAGCCGTCACTGGTTTTCTCCTGGGGGGGCTGCTCGGCTTTGCTTTGGGCGTCTTCTTCACCCATTCCCGCCTGCTAGAACGCAGCCTGATGCCCTACGTCGTCGCCTCCCAAACAGTTCCTATCCTGGCTATCGCCCCCATGGTCATCATCTGGCTGCAAGCGGGCTGGCTGTCTGTAGCCATCATCTCTGCTTACCTCACCTTCTTCCCCGTGACCATCAACACCTTGCGCGGTCTGCGTTCCCCAGACCCGATGGCTTTAGACCTGATGCGCTCCTACGCCGCTTCCGACTGGACAACCTTATGGAAACTGCGTTTTCCCGCTGCTTTACCGTACATTTTCACAGCCCTGAAAGTGTCCGCTACCGCCAGCGTCGTTGGCGCCATCATTGGCGAACTGCCCTCAGGCATTCGGGATGGTTTGGGCGGAGCCATCTTGAACTACAACTCCTACTACATTTCTGGTCCCTCCCGCTTGTGGGCGGCGATTATTGCCTCGGCGTTGGTGGGCATTTCGTTCTTTCTCATCGTCTCGGCTGCCGAAGCGTTCGTGCTGCGCGGGCGGCGGCGGCTTGCGGATACCCCTTAAACGGACGCTTCATCAAGTCGCCGAAGCGCGCTGCCGGCAACTCCAAAGGATTCATGACCTCACCTGTCGTTTCTCTGCAAAACGTAACCAAAATATTTGGCGAGGGGGAGCGTCGCCAGACGGTGGCCCTGCAGGAGATAGACCTGACAGTTCAGCCAGGCGAGTTTGTGTCCATTATCGGCCCCTCTGGCTGTGGCAAATCCACCCTGTTGCGGCTGGTAGCCGACCTGGCGACGCCGACCTCAGGGCGTGTGTTGGTGCATGGCAAATCCGCCCATCAGGCGCGCCTGGATCAAGATTATGGCATAGTCTTTCAAGCCCCCGTGCTGTATGAGTGGCGCACCGTACTCAAAAACGTGCAGTTGCCGCTGGAGTTAAAGGGTTTTAGTCAAACGGCCCAGGAGGCGCGCGCCAGGGAGATGCTGGCTTTGGTGGAGTTGGCGGGTTTTGAGAAGCATTTCCCCTGGCAGTTATCTGGTGGGATGCAGCAGCGGGCAGCCATTGCCCGTGCTCTAGCGATCAGGCCCGCTTTACTGTTGATGGATGAACCGTTCGGCGCGCTGGATGAGATGACGCGCGAACGGATGAATATGGAACTACACCGCATCTGGCAGCGCACCGATACCACCGTGCTGTTTATCACCCACAGCATTGCCGAAGCGGTATTTTTGTCCAGCCGCGTTGTGGTCATGTCCGCCCGCCCAGGGCGCATTATGCACACGGTGGAGGTAGATTTGCCGGCATCTCGCCATCCCCAAACCCGCAGCGAAACCCGTTACTTTGAACTCGTCAATGAGGTGCGCGAATGGCTGCGGCGCGCCGAAGAGTATGCGCCATGAGCGATACACAGCCGGTTGGTCGCCCACCGTCGGGAGCGGAAATAGACGTCACCGGTTTCAGCGACGTAGCTGAAATGGTGGACACGACGTTAGCGCCGTCGCGGGGGCGTTGGTGGGGGCAGTATATGCCGGCAATCCTCCTCTTTTGCGCCGCCATCATCCTCTGGGAACTATTTGTACGCCTGTTCGACATTCAAGCCTTCTTGCTGCCCGCCCCCTCCGCCATCTTTGCCGCCCTTATTGAAAACAGTGATCGCCTGCTGCACATTGGCTGGTTCACCACCAAAGAAGCGTTAGGCGGTTTCTTCATTGGCTGCACGCTAGGCATTCTGGTGGCCCTGGCAACAGCCCGTTGGAGCGCCGCCAGCGAAGCCATGATGCCCTTCGCCATTGCCGCCAACTCTGTGCCCATCATCGCCTTTGCCCCCATTCTCAATAACTGGTTTGGCGTGGACAACCCCCTGTCCAAGATGCTGATTGTAGCCGTCATCGTCTTTTTCCCCATGATGATAAACACCGTGCGTGGCCTGACGCTGGTTGATCCGGCGGCGCTGGAGTTGATGCGCTCCTATGCCGCCAGTGAACGCCAGGTCTTACTGCGCCTGCGCCTGCCCAACGCCCTGCCATACATGTTCAACGCCTTCAAAGTAGCCGCCGCCCTGAGCATGATTGGCGCTATAGTCAGCGAATATTTTGGCGGCAACCGCTCTGCCCTGGGCGTCTTCATTACTCAAGAGGCCGCCCGCTTCCGTTTTGATTTCGCCTGGGCGGCGATCATAATCGCCTGCGTCGTGGGCATTACCTTTTACCTGACCATTCTGGCTCTGGAGCGCCTGCTCATTCCCTGGCACGCATCCATGCGCCGCCGTGAAAACTAGGAGGTGATCACCCGCATCTCCCTGAACGTTACATACCCGCCTTTATCGCGCGCTTCTACAGGATAGAACACCTCAGTAAACTGTGGCGATGTCTTTTGTTGCATACCGACCCGACAAAACGGGCGAAAAATACCGACGACGGGCAATTTTTGGCGCAATCGCCCTACTATTGACGAAGGAGGAAAAAGATGAAACGCATTTTAACCCTTTTGACGCTGGCTTTGCTGCTGGGTTTGGTTTCGACCGCTTGCGGTGGCTCTACGGGGGATGAAGAGAGCGCTGAACTCACCCCCGTGCGGCTACAATTGCAATGGGTGACGCAATCCCAGTTTGCCGGCTACTATGCGGCGTTAGACCAGGGATTTTACGAAGATGAAGGTCTGGACGTGACCATTATGGAAGGCGCCGTGGAAATCGTGCCGCAGCAGGTCGTTGCCGCTGGCGACGCCGAATTTGGCGTGGCCTGGGTGCCGAAGATGCTGGCTTCGCGCGAACAGGGCGCGGACCTGGTGAACATCGCCCAGATTTTCCAGCGCAGCGGCACACTGCAAGTCTCCTGGGCGGACTCCGGCTTGACCAGCCCCGCCGACTGGGCCGGCAAGCGCGTCGGCACCTGGGGGTTTGGCAACGAATGGGAAGTGTTTGCTGCCTTGCGTAAATTTGGTATTGACCCCGACGATCCTACCCAGGTAACGATTGTACAACAGCCGTTTGACATGTCTCTGCTGCTGAATCGTGAAATTGACGCCGCCCAGGCGGAGATTTACAACGAATACGCCCAGCTTTTGGAGGCGACTAACCCGGCTACGGGCGCGTTGTATCAGCCTGAAGATTTCATTGTCATTGATTACAACGATGTAGGCACCGCCATGTTGCAGGACCACGTCTTTGTGCGCGAAAGCTGGCTGGCAGAAGAGGGCAGCGAGGACATTGCCGTGCGCTTCCTGCGCGCCACTTTCCGCGGCTGGATCTTCTGCCGCGACAACTTCGACGCCTGTGTGGATATCGTGCTGCAAAATGGCCCAACGTTGGGTGAAGGTCATATGCGCTGGCAGCTAAACGAGATTAACGCCCTTATCTGGCCCTCGCCGCAGGGTATTGGCGTCATGGATCCCACCTTGTATGAGCAGACGGTGGCCATTTCCCTGGACTTTGGCGTTCTCACTCAGCCGCCTGCCGCTGGAGCCTATCGTATTGACCTGGCTATGGAGGCGATCAGCGGCTTAAGCGACCTGGACACCACTGGCGCAAACTACCAGAAGATGCAGGTGGAAGTGACGCCAGGCGGCGAGTAACTCCCCCGCGCTTCACCCCAATCCTGGCAGAAACATCAATCAAAAAAGCCCCGCAACCGCGGGGCTTTTTATAATCATACGAATAAAAATGGGTGTCAGCCCCGCCGTAGGTGGGGCTGACACCTACCACTATATAGTGTGCCGTTGTAGCCCGATTTTCCAAAATCGGGCGGGCGATTTTGGAAAATCGCCCTACCATTTTCGAAGGGACCGTCAATAGATTTCGGGCACAAAAGTCTGTTCGTCTATGGGCGGGCGAATGTACCCGCTGGCGTCCTGCGGCGGCGGTAGTTCAAAAACCCCTGGCACCACATCTTCATACGGGATCATGGTCAAAATGTGATTGATGCAGTTCAGGCGCGCCCGGCGTTTGTCATCGGCGTTCACAATGTACCAGGGACATTGCTTGATGTCGGTATAATCCAGCATGGCGTCTTTGGCTTTAGAATACTCTACCCATCGCTGTCGCGACTCCAGGTCCATGGGGCTGATTTTCCAACGCTTGGTGGTGGTGTGGACGCGGGATTGGAAGCGACGTTCCTGTTCTTCGCGGCTGATGGAAAAATAATACTTGATCAAAATGATGCCGGAACGCACCAACATGCGTTCAAACTGGGGGCAGGAGCGCATAAATTCACGGTACTCGTCTTCTGTGCAAAACCCCATCACTTTCTCCACCAGCGCCCGGTTGTACCAACTGCGATCAAACAGCACCATCTCGCCGGCTGCCGGCAAATGCTGCACATACCGTTGAAAATACCACTGCGTCTTTTCCCGTTCCGTAGGCACGCCCAACGCCACCAGGCGCACAATGCGCGGGTTTGTCAACTCCGTAATACGCTTGATGACCCCGCCTTTGCCGGCAGCATCCCGCCCCTCGAACAGAATGATCACCCGTAAGCCCTGCTCCTTCACCCAATATTGCAGCTTCACCAGCTCTTCTTGCAGCCGCCCCAGTTCGCTTTCATAGAACTTCTTGCGCAATCGCCCCTTCTTATCATAACGGGATTGGTCGCCATCTGCTTCGCCCGCAGTTGCATTTTTAGTCTTTGCCGCCGCAGGGGCATCCATGTCGTCCTCATCTTCTATGAGTTCGTGCTTTTCAGTCATCATCTCCTCCTGTAAAAATAGGGGGACAAAACGTTGTTTTGCCCTGCGAATGCGCGCAATGTTGCCAATTTGGGTGGTGGAGCCTGCTGCTGAACGAATTATAGCATAAAATAGCGTGGCTTTGATTGCCAAACCTTGTATGAACAACGAGGTAAAATGACGACCATGATCTTGGTAACAGGAGCAGCAGGCAAGACAGGGTTAGCCGTTATCCAGGCGCTGGCGCAGCGCGGCGTTCACGTGCGCGCCCTGGTGCGGCGGGCGGCGCAGGCGGCAGCGGTGCAGCAGCGTGGCGCACAGAGCGTCGTCGTTGGCGATCTACTCCAGGCCGCGACGCTGCAGGCGGCTTTGGCAGGTTGCCAGGCGGTCTACCACATTTGCCCCAATATGCACCCACAGGAAGCGGTTATTGGTGAAATGATGTTGGCGGCGGCGATGGATGCCGGCATCTCCCATTTCGTCTACCACTCCGTCTTGCACCCCCAAATCGAAGCTATGCCCCATCACTGGCTCAAACTGCGCGTGGAAGAACAGCTATTTACCACAGGTTTGCCCTACACCATCTTGCAGCCGTGCGCCTACATGCACAATATCCTCGGCAGTTGGCAGGCTATCACCCGGCAAGGCGTCTATCCCACCCCTTATCCTGTAACCACGCGCCTTAGCCTGGTAGACCTGGCAGACGTGGCTGAGGTTGCCGCCCGCGTGTTAACGGAGCCAGGCCACCGGGCGGCTACTTATGAACTTGTGGGCGCGCCCGGTCTGACGCAAACCGAAGTAGCTGCCGTGCTTAGTCAGGCCTTGGGACAACCGATCAAGGCGCAGGAGCTATCGCTGGC
>CAYQYJ010000056.1:0-1299 GCA_964421605.1 uncultured Ardenticatenaceae bacterium
GCGCAGCGGGTTATGGTTCGACGGTGTAGCCAGCCTGTTCCCAGGCCAGGATGCCGCCAGCCATGTTGTGGACGTTGGTGTAGCCGGCTTGACGCAGGTAGTCGGTTACCTGCCCGCTGCGGTTACCGCTGCGGCAGGTGACGATAACGGTTTTGTCGGTGGGGATTTCGCTCAGGCGGTTGGGCACTTCCGCCATGGGGATCAAGGTGACGCCGGGGATGTGCTGTTCGTCGTATTCCCACTGCTCGCGCACGTCTAGCACCACAACGTCGGCGCGATCTTTGACCGACGCCACTGTTTGCGCGTCCACGGTGTCTGGCAAATCCAGCGTGGTCTGTGCGTCTATGGCAGATGCTGGCTGGATGGCGGCGTCAGGTTGAGCGCCACAGGCGGCAAGAAGCAGTAATAACAGGCCGAGAAAAGTCAGTTTTAGTTTCATGGGTGTCCTCGTTAGTGAAAGGTAATGGGTTGAGATTCAGGGTGGTGCAAGGCACTGGCCGAACGTTTTTGGCTGGTTGAAACTCCTGCGGCCAGTGCCTCGCACCTGTAGGCGTCAACCCCGCCTGCGGCGGGGCTGACATCTACTTTATGGGTCATTTTGGGCGCATACGCGCCCAAAATGACCCATGTGGGATGAAAGAAAGGTGGGGCTGCCGTTTAATAGATGAAGGGCAGCAGTTTGGGTACGCGCTTTTGGTAGGCGACGTAGTGGGGGAATTTTCGCGCCAGCCATTTTTCTTCGCGGCGAGATTTGATGTCGAAGAAAAAGAAGAGCAGGAAAGCCAGACCGATAGTGGGCAGGTGGTTAAGGAGTAAGCCCCAACCCAATGCGCCGCCAACGATGCCGCTGTAAATGGGGTGGCGCACCAGGCCATAAGCCCCGCCCATGACCAGGACGGCGTCTTCTTTGGGATGGGGCACGGCGGTCAGGTTGCGCCCCAAGGTCCAGAGGCCACTGCCAATGAAGAAGGCGGCGACCAGTCCCAGCAAAACGCCAGCTATTCGCCCCGCTGCGGTGAGCCAGGCGGGCCATGCCGGCATCGGCCACAACCAGGGAGCCGCCAACAAAAGGCCCAATAAGGCAAACTGGATCACCACATACCATTCCCCGCGCGCGCCGCGCCACCAGGGTTGTCGTTTTATCATAGAACGTCCTTCAGCCACTCGCTATCCACGTACCACTCAAGCTTACAGAAAAGCCAGCCGCACGCCCAATAAACGCCCGTTCTCTTACACAATCCTTACATGGCTTTTACCTGGTCTTTGTACTCTTTTGATAACCTTCTATCGTGGCTAAAG
>CAYQYJ010000056.1:1399-4365 GCA_964421605.1 uncultured Ardenticatenaceae bacterium
TTCTTCTACAGGCTGGAAGCCTGTCCTACGTTTTTATAGGAGTATGCAACTATGTTACATGCCAATGTCCAGACAGCCATCCCGGCTATCACCGCCGCCGAAGTATACGAGAAACTGCTTAATCAGGAGCAGCGTGTCATTCTCGACGTGCGCAATGAAGAGGATTTCCGGCGCTGGCGCATTGAGGGGCGTAAGAGCCTGCAAGTCATCAACATTCCTTATTACAACTTCCTGGAGGATGCGGCAGCGTCTATGGCTGGGCTGCCCCGCAACGAGGAAATCCTGGTTGTGTGCGCCAAAGAAGGCTCCTCCCAGTTTGTAGCGGAATTGCTGCAAGAACATGGGTATAAGACCCGTTATCTGGCGGAAGGCATCCTGAGTTGGGGCAGCCTTTACGACGCCCGCGACGTTGTGAATGAATCCTTTGGGCGCATTGTGCAGGTGGCCCGCCCGGCCCGCGGCGACCTCAGTTTTGTGGCGATCAGCGATGGGCAGGCGGCAGTGATTGATCCGCTGCGGCACATTGACCATTATCTGGAGGTCGCCAACCAGGTGGGCGCCCGCATCACGCATCTGTTCGACACCCATGCGCACGCCGACCACATCAGCGGCGGGCCAGCGCTGGCGGAAGTAACGGGCGCGGGGTATTACTTGCACCCTTACGACGCTATCCATCCGATTGATATGCTGCCGGCATCCCTGCCCTACCAGATGCTGCACGATGGACAGACCTTCACCGTCGGTCAGTTTACGGTAAAGGTTATCTGGTTCCCCGGCCATACGCTGGGTCAGGTCAACTACCTGTTCACTGCGCCCACGGGTCAGAGCTATTTGTTCACGGGTGATGGGCTGTTCCTACAATCGTTTGGCCGGCCCGACCTGGGCGGGCGCGGCGAAGCGTGGACGCCTATTCTGTATCAAAGCTTGTTTGAGCGGCTACCGCAGCACATCAACGATGAGACGGTAATTCTGCCGGCGCATTTCAGCGCCCTGGATGAAGGCTATAACTTTGCCGCCAGCGGTGTGTTTGCCGCCCCTTACTCTCAGGTGAAGGCAGGCAACGATGGCCTCAAACCGCGCAGCCTGGCGGAATTCACCCATTACGTGCTCAGCCATTTGCCCGTCTTCCCCCCGGAATATGTGGAGATCAAGCGGGTCAATGCCGGCCTGGCGCACCCGGATGAAGAGACGGCTGGCGAATTGGAACTGGGCAAGAACATCTGCGCCCTGAGCGATTAAGCGTTGCCGGGGCAGGGCTTCTGACCACTGAGTACTCGTCACTGGTCACTGTTTATATTGTAGCCCGATTTTCCAAAATCGGGCGGGCGATTTTGGAAAATCGCCCTACTATTTACGGAGGAGACATTATGAGCGTACCATTTGATCAAACTTTGGATGTGAAGGGGGCCAAGTGCCCTATGCCGCTGGTTAAGAGCCGCCAGGCGGTTAACGCCCTGCCTGTAGGCAATGTGCTGCAAGTGATTGCCACCGACCGGGGGTCTGTAGCTGATTTTCAGGGTTGGGCTAAAACAGCCCGCAATATTGAACTGTTAGCGCAAGAAACGGTGCAGGAAAATGGGCAGTCTCTGTACGTCCATTATCTGCGCCGCACGCAGTAATTTCAGACAGCTAACGTTGCCTTCCCATTCGGAGAGGGACAGGCTGGCAGCCTGTCCTACAGTTTTAGCGGAGAAGCTATGTTATCAATAAATGACACAACCGTGATGACCGAAGGGGGCGCGGTGGATACGTTGGCCTTGTGGCAGCGGATCAGCGAGCTGGAAGCGCGGGTGGCGCAGTTAGAATCGTCGCCGGCGCAGGATACAGAGGATCGGCTGGCTATGGTCGTCTTTTCGGGCGACCTGGACAAAGCGATTGCCGCTTTTATCATTGCTACGGGCGCGGCGGCTATGGGCCTGGAAGTTTCGATGTTTTTCACCTTCTGGGGCTTGAGTATCGTGCGCAAGAAACAGCATAAGGTGTATGCCGGCAAGAACCTGCTAGAAAAAGGGTTCACGGCTGCGCTGCCAGGGGACAGCCTGGGCATGGGTATCTCGCAAATGAACTTCTTTGGCGCGGGGTCAAAAGTGATCCGCAAATTGATGCGCGATCACGAGGTCACGTCGCTGGAAGAAATGATGTCCCTGGCGCAGGAGTTCGGCGTGCGCCTGGTGGCCTGCGACATGTCCCGCGAACTGTTGGGTATACGCGAGGAAGAACTCATGGACGGCATGGAAGCGGGCGGCGTGGCGACCTTCATTGGCGACGCCAATCGCGCCAAAATCACGCTGTTTATTTGATTTCCCAAACTCTCACGTCTGTGTCATTCCGAGCCGTCTTCGGCGAGGAATTCCACTCTAGTTATCACTCAAGAGATTCCTCGGCGGACCTCGGAATGACAACTCGTTGTACAGGAAAGTAAGATGTTTCAATCGTTATTCGGCTTCAAAAAACATGTAGACGTACCGCAAATCAGCGCGCAGGAGTTGTATAAGCGGCGGGGTGGCAATGAGCCGCTGGTGCTCATTGATGTGCGTACGCCGCGCGAGTATGAGTTTGACGGGCACATCACCGGCGCCCGCCTGCTGCCGCTTTCTTCATTGCACCAACGCCTGGAAGAGCTGCCTAAAGATCAGACTATCGTTTGCATCTGTCGCTCTGGGGCGCGCAGCCAGTCAGCCTGTGAGATGCTGGCAAACGCTGGCTTTACCAATGTGGTCAACCTGCGGGGAGGGATGATGGATTGGAAGCGGAATGGTCTGCCGTTTAACCAATCCTGAAAACAGAGGAGTCGCCCCGGCGCAGGCGCACTGCGCGGGGATAAAGCTAATCAGGATTTCACAGAGTTGTTTTATGGACAGTTTGGGGGTGGAGTCTCTGACCACTCCCGGCTGACCTCTATTTTCGAAGGAACCGCTATCTATGGACAGATGTCACCGCCTGGAAGAGCTGGTTAATGCCGGCAT
>CAYQYJ010000056.1:4465-13879 GCA_964421605.1 uncultured Ardenticatenaceae bacterium
GCCGGCATGGCTGCCGGTGATGCCGGCACGTGGCTGTCGCCGAACGTGCCGGCATACGCCGTCAATGACCGCGTTCTCCTGGCTGGGCAGCCGCAGCCGGGCGATTGGGCGCGGCTGGCGGCAGAATCGTTCGATCTGGTGATCAATATTCGCAGCGACCCGCAGCGGGCTGCCGCGCAGGCGCAAACAGCGGAAGCCGCTGGTCTGCGCTACGTTTACCTGAACCTGCCGGCATACGAACTGGAACCGGCCCACGTAGACGCCTTTCATCAGGCTGTGGCGGCGGCAGGCAGCGAGGCGCGTATTTTCATTCACTGCCGCACCGCCTCCCGCGTGGCTCTACTCTGGCTGCTCAGTCGCATGAAATTCGATGGTCTAACCCAGACTGCGGCGGAAGCTGAACTGGCTGCGGCGGGCTATGACGGCGACGACCTGGAAGTGTTCCGCTACTGCACCGCCGATTACCTGGAGCGGGCGCAAGGTCTGCTGGCAGCGGTATGACCACAATCCATCCCTCTCCCACGCGCCGCGCGCTGCACCGTTATCTACCCGCGTTGCAATGGCTGCCGCGCTATCGTCGCCAGGATTTGGTGGGGGATTTCATTGCCGGCATCATCGTGGCTATTATGCTCGTGCCGCAAGGCATGGCGTATGCGCTGTTGGCTGGGTTGCCGCCGCAGGCGGGCCTATATGCCAGCATCTTGCCCTTATTTCTTTACGGACTTTTTGGCACCAGCCGCACCCTGGCTGTCGGGCCTGTAGCCATTGTCTCCTTGCTGACGGCGACAGGGCTGACGTCGTTAGCCGAACCCGGCAGCGCCGCTTACGTACAGTTGGCGCTGACCCTGGCTTTGCTAGTGGGCGTGCTACAAGCGATCATGGGGTTGCTGCGGCTGGGCTTTCTGGTCAACTTCCTCAGCCACCCCGTACTGGCGGGTTTCACCAGCGCGGCAGCCATCATTATCGGCTTCAGCCAGGTCAAGCATCTCTTGGGCATCGCCATGCCGCGCGGCGAAGCCTTTTTCGCACAGGTCAGCGCCGCCGCGCAAAACCTCGGTCAGACCAACCTGACAACGCTGGCGTTGGGCGCGGGCAGCATCCTGGGGCTACTCTACTTCAAGAGCAAACTGGGCAAGCAGTTAAAGCAGTGGGGCGTTCCCGTCGCTGTCGCCGCCCCCCTCACCAAGAGCGGTCCGCTGTTGATTGTACTATTGGGGACGCTGCTCGTCTGGACGTTTGATCTGCACACAACGGCGGGGGTGGCTATCGTGGGCGCTGTGCCGGCAGGCGCGCCGCCGCTCACCCTGCCCACCCGCGACCTGGTTACCTGGGAAGGGCTGCTGCCCACTGCCCTGATTATCAGCTTTGTGGGCTACATGGAAAGCATCTCCGTAGCCAAATCCCTGGCCAGCAAGCGCCGCCAGAAAGTGGACGCCAACCAGGAATTGGTGGCTCTGGGCCTGGCGAACCTGGGGGCCGCCTTCACCGGCGGCTACCCGGTCACCGGCGGCATCAGCCGCTCTATTGTCAACTTTGCCGCCGGCGCCAACAGCGGCCTGGCTTCCATTATCACCGCCGTCCTCATCGGCCTCACCGTCATTTTCATGACGCCGCTGTTTTACTTCCTGCCCCAGGCGGCGCTGGCCGCCATCATCATGGTGGCGGTTTTTAGCTTGATTGACGTCCAGACTTTGCGCCACGTCTGGCGCTACAACAAAGCCGACGCCGCCTCCATGCTGATCACCTTTGCCGCCGTTCTGGCGATAGGCGTCGAGACAGGCATCCTGATAGGCATAGCAGCCGCCATGCTGCTCTTCATCTGGCGCACCAGCAAGCCGCACGCCGCCATTGTGGGGCGTCTGGGACAAAGCGAAATTTACCGCAACGTGCGCCGCCATTCCGTGCACACCTGGCCGGAGGTGGTGGCTATACGAATTGACCAGAGTCTCTACTTTGCCAACGCCAAATACCTGGAAGACACCATCCTGAGTACGGTAGCCGAACAGCCAGCCGTCAAACACCTGGTGTTGATTGGCACAGCCATCAACTTCATTGACGCCAGCGCCCTGGAAACGTTGGAATCCCTGTGGCAGGAACTACACGACGCGGGCGTAACGCTGCACCTGGCGGCAATTAAGGGGCCCGTTATGGACCGGCTGCAAAAAACAGGCTTTCTGGCCCACGTGGGACCGGAACACATCCACCTCAGCACGCACGACGCCATGAAGGCGATTGGCTGCGTGGCGTGAGAAACAGGGATAGTGACAAATGTCCCCTTTGTCACTATCCCTGTTTCTAAAGGCTTTGCTACTGCGTGATGCTGCGCTCCAGAACACTGTTGGCGGGGTCGAATGTCCAGCCAAACAGCGTGATGTCATTCACAGTCAATGTGTAGGTGCCGTGTCCACCCGTGATCCCAAACGGCGCGCGCCCCTGCTCGTTGGTGTAGACAGCCTGTGTGACCTGCGTTCCGTTCGGTCGGGTCCAGGTGGCGGTGACGATAGCGTTAAATACTTTAGCCCCTGTTTCACTGCGCACAAATACCAATCCGGAAATCCGCACGCCGCTGCCGACGTCGCGTCCGGTCAGGTAGATATTGGCCGCGCGCAGGCAGTTCAGGGTGCAAACGTCAGAATTCACCGTAATCGGCACATTGTCGCTGGCTGTCGCCCCCTGGTTATCGGTAACGGTTAATATCGCCACGAACGTGCCGTTGTCGGGGTAGATGTGCGTCGGGTTCGCCTCGGTTGAGGTTTGTCCATCGCCAAAATCCCAATGGTAGGCGGCAATGTTGCCGTCGGGGTCATAACTGGCGGCAGAAGAGAAATTAACGGTCAAGGGCGCGTCGCCGCTGGTGGGGTTGGCGTCAATCACCGCGACTGGCGGTTGGTTCGGTTGACCCACGTAAATGGTAACGCTGTCGCTGCCTGTGCCGCCGCGATTATCATACACGGTTACCGTGGCCTGGTACACGCCGGGCGCAGAGAAGGTATGGTAAGCCGGGCTGCCCCAATAAGAGCCGCCATCACTAAACGTCCATTCAATGTTGCCAATAGCGCCGTCAGGATCATAGGAGCCGGCGGCGTAGAAAATCACATTCAGCGGCGCCGGGCCAGCCGTGGGCGCAGCGGAAGCCACCGCCACGGGCAGCATGTTGGGCGCAGTCGCCGCCACGGGCACGCTGTTGACGCTTACTGCGCCCTGATCATCTGTCACCGTCAGCGTAGCCACGTAGTTACCCGGAGTGGTGTAGGCGTGGTTGGGGTTGGCTTGCGTGGAACTGCCACCGTCGCCAAAATCCCAGGCGTAGCTGGTAATCGCGCCATCGGGGTCGCCGCTGCCGGCAGCGCTAAAGGAGACCATCAGCGGCACATCGCCGCCGCTGGCGCTGGCTGTGGCAGCGGCTACGGGCCATTGGTTGCCATCGTCGCCAAAGAGATCGTAGCGAATGCGGTAGGCGGCGTAGGGGGCGCCGTTCTGCATGATAGAGGCGGCAATCAGCGTGACGCCGCTGCCAGCAGTTACTGTGGGAAAGGCATCCGCAGTAGCCGACATCGAAAAAGCAAACCCTTGCGGGTCTATGATAGTCCCGGCAGCGCTGATCCGCATTCCAAACAGGTCGCTGGTGGCATCCAGTTGATCCAGCGTCCAGGGAGCAAAGCGGTTCTTTTGTTCGTTGTATACCACCAGAAACTGGCTGCCATCCCAGGCCACCCGCGGGCGATACTGGTTGCCTATCCAGGGGGTCAGCGTCAGGGGGGATTGCATGGAACCATCGGCATTGACCAGGCGGGCCACCAGGTCTGTCTCCACGCCAGAGGAAATTTCGGCAGATTGCAGCACCAACGCGCTCCCAACGCCTGCGGCGGCGTCAATTTCAAAGATGCCGTTGCCGCCGCTCATCGAGTAGCTGCCGTAGATAGAGAATTCGGGGAGGGCGCTGCCGTCGCTGTTGACAAACGCGCCCATAGTACTCCCAATGGGGTTGTCATGGGTTCCAGTGCTGTGCCAGACGGCTAACCAGCGACTCCCCAGAGTGGTGACAGACACCGAATGCACATAGCTGTTACCCAGCATGAGGGGTGTGGGGTCCAAGACGACGCCGTCGCTGCCGCGGACGCGGGCCGCAACAGGGAAAACGTAGTGGGGGTGAAAGCCGTATTGGCGGCCTATAATCAGAAACAGATCACCTAGAGCCGCTACGCCCGTTCGGTCAAAGCCAACCATGACAAAGAAGGGCGTTGGGTCAACTTTGGTACCGTCTGGCAGCAGGCGCTGAGCGACAATGCCGCTGCTGTTGCTCCAACTTGCCAGGTAAAGGGAACCATTCCAGGCTACGGAGGGCGCGGCGGGGCCGTATAGGTTGTCGCCAGTGTCTAGCAGGATGGGCGCGGCAGTGAGGGGATTGCCGGCAGCGTCCAGCGGCTGCGCCAGGATGCGGTTGAAGCCAGCTATATCGCTGCGATAAACAACCATATACCCATTGCTACCTGTCGCCACGTCCGCCCGAATTTGCATGGGACTGCCTGTAGACAGCATCACCGTCGGGCCGGCAACGTTGCCGGCAGAAACGCGCGCCGTCAAGACATCATTTTGGTTGACTGTGTATGAACTCCAGACCAACTGCACGCCGCCATTGGGCGCACTGGTCATAGAACCAATGACTGGCCCGTTCAAGAGGGCGCCGCCGGGGTTGAGTACCTGACCGGCGGCATTGATGCTGGCAATCCGCACCTGACCAGCGGCGCTGACACTCCAGATGACCCGCCAGTTCGTCCCATCCCACGCCAGCGCATTGGCGGTGAATTGCGAGCTGTTATTGCCAGAAATAATGACGCCGTTGCCGTCCAGTTTCACCCCCGCCGTGCTTACACGGGAGCCTTTGACAGCCAGGGTAAAGTCTGGCTGCTGCTCCTGCCAGACAATATAGAACTGGCTGCCGCTTGCCGCCAATCCGGTTATGGTTGCGCCAGCGACCAACGTCAGGGGGGCGGCATCGAGCGGCGTGATAGAGGCATCAAAGCGCAGCGCCTTGCCGGAGCCGTTGTCGTCCCAGGTCAGCAGGTAGACGCCCCCCACGTAAGCCAGACGCAGGTTATAGCGCTGGTAATAGGTCTCCGGCACTAACGATTGCGGCGGCTGCTGCACCACGCCCGCCGCTGTTATACGCATGGCGTGCAGGTCATTGCTGCTGCCGCTGGTCTGAAAAGCCAGCATCCAGTCAGCGCCGTCGCTGGTTACGGCCCACATGGTCGGGCCAGGTACAACGTTAAAGATTTTGATGGGTTGTGGGTCCAACACCTGACCCGACGGCGCAACGCGGACGGCTGCCAGGGATTTCTGGTAATAGTAGCCTGTGCCGCTAATGTCGTAGCTTTCAAAAACAACCAACCAGTGAAGACCATTCCAGGATACCTGAGGGTTTTCCTGCGTGGCTGGCGCTTGCGTGATGACAAAAGGAACCGCATCCAGGGGATTGCCGGCAGCGTCCAGGCGTAATCCATAAATATCACTAGACGTTTCGTATTCGTAGCCAACGCCGCTGGGCATAGCGCGCCAGTCAGACCAGACGGCTAACTGCATCGCCCCACCGCGGGCCACAGCCGGCGAGAGTTGGGCCCCCGCCGCCGCGCCCACCAGATCATCTCCGGGCAGGGAATGGTTCAGAGACAAAGTGGCTGACTGAGCCTGCGCTGCGCGGAGGCTGCCAGACAACAGCAACGAAGCCATGAAGAGAAAAGACAGACGGAAAAGCAAGTTCATGTTTTAGCTCCGTGAAACACATTTCAAGGTAGATTGGCGAAAGTTTTGCAGAACAAGCGCCTCGTTTTTGTTCATCAGATCGCTGGCTTCAAACATAACCTTGGCCGCCAGCCGATCGCCGAGAGCGCGCTAAAATAGTGTGAGACGCAAAGCCTCCCGTACAGGGTACGCGCTTTATCTGCCCGGCAGCAGTGAGAAACAGCACCTCCGATGTGAACAAAAGTCAGGAAGCGTCGTTTGCTATATTAAAGTCGTTTGCCGCAGGATAAAGTAACTGAGGCGGCACAGACCTTCCTGACTTTCATCCACGCCGAAGGTGCTGTTTCTCACTGCTGGTAAACGGGAAAAGCGCGTATTCTGTGTGAGAGGCTTTGGGCCTCAAGCTGTTTTGCGCGCCGCCGGCGACCGACCGGCTGCCCAAGTTGTGTTTGAGGTCAGCATGATAACTCTACCAGACTCACCCTCCCCCATCATGCCGCCTGTGCCAGCTAATCTGGAGCAGTACGTACAGCAGCGGACGGCGGCGCTGCAAGCCGAGTTGGCGCAACAGCAGGAAGCACAACAAGCGTTGCAGCGCGCCTACCAGGCTTTGCAGCAGCACATGCTGGCGCGCAACCAGGAAATCAACCGCCGCACGCAGCAGCTAGAAGCGTTGTATCGCGCCGACGAAGAGTTGTACCGTCATCTGGACATGGACGACGTGCTGCAAACGCTGGTAAGGGTGGCTGTAGACCTGCTGCAAGCAGATAAGAGCGTGGTGATGGTGTGGGATAAACTGCGACAGCAGCTCGTGGCGCAGGCTATTCATGGCTTTGCGCCGTCCTGCGCTGCCGCCAGAACCATACTGCCAGAGGAAAGTCTGGCGGGTAGGGTAGCCGTCACAGGCATCCCCGCCATTGTCGAAGACACGCACCGCGACGCCCGCGTGGCCCGCCATATCACCGATCCCGAAGGCATCCGCGCCTTTATGCACATGCCTATTAAGGTCAATGGGCAAATTTACGGCGTCTACAATGTGGATTACGTGCAGCCGCGCGTTTTCAGCGAAGATGACCAGCGTCTGTTCATGGCCCTGGCGCAGCGGGCGGCGCTGGCAATTGAAAACGCCCGATTGTATGAACGCGCCCAATATGCCGCTGCCGTAGAAGAACGAAACCGCCTGGCGCGTGAGCTACATGACGCCGTGACGCAGACGCTCTTTTCGGCTACGCTGATTGCCGACGTGCTGCCGCGGCTGTGGCTGCGCAATCCGGAACAGGGGCAGCAGCGGCTGGCTGACCTGCGCGAACTGACGCGGGGGGCGCTGGCGGAAATGCGCACGCTGCTGTTGGAACTGCGCCCAGCCAGCCTGACGGAAATGAGCCTGGATGATTTACTGCGGCAGTTAACTGACGCCATCGTGGGCCGCGCCAGACTGCCCATTGAGATAGAAGTGGTAGGGCGGCAGCGCGCGCCGGCAGAAGTCCAGGTAGCCTTCTATCGCATTGCCCAGGAATCGCTGAACAACATCGTCAAACACGCAGCAGCCACACAGGTTGCCATTCGCCTGGTCTATGCGCCAGAAGCGATAACCTTATCTATCAAGGACAACGGACGAGGCTTTGACGTGGATAACCTGTCCGTCAACAGCCTCGGTCTGGGCATTATGCGCGAGCGCGCCGCCAAGATCGGGGCCAATCTGACCATTACGAGTCAGATCAATAAAGGCGCCTGCATTACCGTCGTCTGGCCCATTACCTGAACGCTATGAATCTATCTAAAACCATTCGCGTTATGATTGTTGATGACCACGCCGTTGTCCGCCGCGGTCTGGCTGCGTTTCTGTCGGTTTTTGACGACCTGGAACTGGTGGGCGAGGCCAGCGGGGGGGATGAGGCGGTGGCGTTGTGCCGGCAATACCAGCCCGACGTGGTGTTAATGGACCTGGTGATGCCCGGCACGGACGGGGTGGCAGCCACCAGAGCCATACGGCAGATTTGCCCGCGGGTACAGGTGATCGCCCTCACCAGCTTCCGCGAAGAAAATCTGGTGCAGGGGGCGCTGCAAGCGGGGACCATCAGTTACCTGCTGAAAAACGTCTCCGCCGACTACCTGGCAGAAGCCATCCGCGACGCCTACGCCGGACAATCCACCCTGGCTCCAGAAGCGACGGAAGCGCTCATCCACGCTGCCCAAAAGCCACAGCCCCATTATGACCTGACGCTGCGGGAGCAGGAAGTGTTGGCCCTGATGGCGCAAGGGTTAAGCAACCCAGAGATTGCCGACCGCTTGTTTGTGAGCCGATCTACAGCCAAGTTTCACGTCAGCAGTGTTTTATCCAAATTGGGCGTGGAGAGCCGCACCGAAGCGGTCGTCCTGGCTTTGCAACAGCATTTAGCCGGCACGTAACCCCGGCGGCGGGCGAAGGGGCAGCCACCTATCCCGACCCTGATACAGAACGCGCCCCTGGCGGGAGAACAAGATGAAACGCGGAGCGAGTCTAATCTTCAAAGTAGTGGGCGTTTTGTTGCTGCTGGCAACAGCCAGCGCGGCACTCTTCGCCAGCCTGAACCGCCGCCTGCCTGACCATTCCAGCCTGATTGATCGCCTGAGCGAGACCGAAAAAGCGCGCCTGGCAGAGGTTTTGCACCTGCGGCAGCAGGTGGGCCAGACAGTCTGGCCCGGTTGGGAACAGGCGGACATCCCGTTAATTGTCTACAACGAAGCGTACGCTTTTCTATTGGGTCTGGTGGATCCCGCCGATGGGTGGCGCACCGTGCCCCAAAATGAGCCGCGCGGCGGGCCGTGGGAACTGGTCGCAGGAGAGACATTTCTGGGGCAGCCCTATTACCGCCAGCGGTTGGTGGATGGCGTGACGCCGCAAGCGTTTACGGTGCGCGTGGGCGACGCATGGGTCGCCAGCCTGTCAACGAAGGAATGGCTGGAAATTGCGCTGCGCCAGCAGCTTCAGGAGGACTTACCGCCGCTGTTGTCCCAGGTGTTCCCGTATGGCTGGTTTGTGCCCGCCTTGGTGGGGCACAGTGAAGGCTATATTACCAAAGTCGCCCACGAAACATTCCATGCCTACCAGGGGCAGGTGTCGCCAGGGCGGCTAGACAACGCAGAAACGGCTTTGCGCTCTTACGAAGCGCGCTATCCCTGGGAGGACGACGCTTTTGCGGTGGCGTGGCGGCAAGAATTGTCGTTGCTGGCAGCAGCCCTGGAAGCCGGGTCTCCTGCCGACAGGGTGGAACTGACCCGCCGCTTTTTGGATCAACGAGACCAGCGCCGCTTGCAGCATGGACTGCCGGCAGTCGGCGAAATCTTTGAGCGGCAGCGGGAATGGCTAGAAGGGTTGGCTAAATATGTGGAACTGGCAACCTGGCGGCAGGCAGCCGAAAGCGCCGCTTACCAACCCACCACCGCCCTGGCTGGCGACCCGGACTTTGGCGGCTATGGCGCGTTTGACGACCGCTGGCGCGGCGAAGTCAGCACCCTGCGGCAGCAGGCTGAACAGCACGGCGACAGTCGCTTCTATTACAGCGGCATGGCTCAGGCGTTTTTGTTAGATGAGTTGATGCCGGATTGGAAGGAGCGGATTATGTCTGGCGGCGTCTGGCTGGAAAGTTTGTTGGCGGAAGCGGTGCGGGAGTAAGGGTCTTACAAGAGTAA
>CAYQYJ010000057.1:0-13860 GCA_964421605.1 uncultured Ardenticatenaceae bacterium
GGGCCATTGTTTCGGAGGGCTGGCCCAGGGCGGCGGCAAGGGCGCGTTGGAGGGGCGTGTGCGTGGGCATGTGAAACATCTGGTGGGCTTGCAGTAGAAAGAGCAGGGGAACCAGGGCTAACGCGGCAGTGCGCCAGGCGGGGGCCGGGCGGCGCTGGCTCCAATCCAGCAGCCGGCTAAAGCCCATGCCGCTGAGGATACAACTGGCGGCGATGGCGGTGGCAAAATAGGAGGGACCGGCGCCCCATTTGCCGGCAGTGACGCTGTTGATCACGGCAACCACAAACCAGACGCTGAACAGGCTCAGACGCTCAAAGTAGAGTTGGTAGACAGCCATGAGTAGGGCCACGACGGTGATGACGGAATGCAGGCTGAACCATTGGCGAAATAAACCCTGCGCCTGGCCGGGGACGAACGGATTGATGTTGGCGGTGATGGTGTTCAGCAGCCAGTTGCCGTCGGTGACCATGTTGATGCCCAGGAAGATCAAGCCTGTGACCAGCGCAAAGGGAACAGCCCACAGCGCGGCGCGCCGCCATTGGCGTAAGCCAAGAAACAGAAAGACGGCAATGACGGTGGCGTAAGCGAGTTGTTTGGTGTAGCCGGCGAGCAGCAGCAACAACATGACCAGCAGCCAGCCGCGGTTGTTTCGCTGACCAGCGCTTTCTTCCCGTTCGATGACGATGGTCAGGCAAACGACGGCCAGGGTCTCGAACATGACCATGAACATGTGCTGGCGGAACAGGGGGCCCACCTGGTAGACGTAGTTGGAAGCCAGGAAAGCCAGCCCGCTCAGGACAGAGAGCCACCAACGTTTGCCAGCGCGCTGTACGGCATAGCCAATGGCTGCCGCGGTGATAAGCGTGCCCAAATAGGAAACCAGCCGCCCGGTCCAATAGTGGGGCCCAAAGAGCCAGACCAGGGGTACGATGACCAGGTGGAAAACCGGAGGGTAGTTGGAAGAGTAAAACGGGTATTGGTCAATGTCGCGGTAGGGCCACTGCCCCTGGCTGAAGAGGATGGTGTCTACCAGTTCGTACCCTTCGCCTTGATCGTAGTCAAAGGGAAAACGAAACAGAGCAAAGGCGTATTGGCTGTAAATAAGGAAGTAGCCGGCAAAAGCGAGCAGCGCCAGCCCAATCAGTAGTTTGGGGTAACTACTAAGCCTCTCTGGATTTTCACCGCAAAGACGCCAAGATCGCAAAGAAAAACCAGGGAATCCTGGCGTTTTGTCCGTCATGCGGGTCTGTCTCCCAGGGGAATGAGGCTCAGACCTAGCAGGAAAACGAGAGCGCTGGCGATGAGGAGGAGGCGTTGGGCGGGACCGATGCCGGCATAACTCCCCCCCAACCAGTCGCGCACAAAGGGCAGCAACATGCCCGCCAGCCCCAGCAGGGCCAGGCAGAGACCTAACTGTCGTTTGGTGATATAGGGGCGGGGGCTGTGGTTCATCTCAGGACGGCGGCAGATAGGTGCGCAGCAGGACGGTTTCTGTCTGGCTGTGTAGGGTGAAGGGGCCGAGGGATGCCGGCATTAAGACAAACTGGACTGCCGGCATTACCACCTGTTCACCGCCGCCGGCAGCCACAGCCTCGCCCTGAATGACGCCCCAGATTTCCAGGGTTTCGCCATCCGTCAGGCCCGTGTATTCGGTGCGCGCAGCCATTTCCACCCGCTCGGTGACAAAACAGGCGTTCTGGCACAGGGTAAAGGCGCGGATGCCGCTTTGCGTCCAGGCTAATTGCGGCTGGCACAACCCGGGCTCCACCTGCGCAAACTCAATCACGTCCAGCGCCTTTGCCACGTGCAGTTCGCGGGGCTGACCCTCGGCGTCCAGGCGATTCCAATCGTAAACGCGGTAGGTGGTGTTCGAGTTTTGTTGAATTTCGGCAATGATCACGCCCCCCAGAATGGCGTGCAGCGTGCCTGCCGGCACGCACACCACATCTCCCGTTTGCACAGGCACGTGATGCAGATAGGGTTCCGGTTTTCCCATCTCTACCGCCTGGCGGAAGGCGGCGGGCGTTGTGCCGGCAGCCACCCCCAAAATCACGCCCGCGCCAGGGGCGGCATGCAGCACGACCCACATTTCCGTTTTGCCCAGTTCGTTGGCTTCATTCTTCAAAGCATAATCATCGGGCGGATGGACTTGTACGGACAGCGGTGCGGCGGCGTCTAGCAGCTTGATCAACAGGGGAAACTTGCCCCGCTGCTGCGCCCAGGCGGCCCGCCGCCCTACCAGGGCCAGACCTAACTGGGTTTGCAGCGCTGTCAGGGGCGTGCCCTGCCAGGGCCCATTGGCTACGGCGGTGGTGCCATCTTGATGGGCGGCAATTTCCCAGCTTTCGGCTACTTTGCCATCCGGCAGGGCGCGCCCCAGGCGCTCAGCCAGATTACGCCCTCCCCACATATACGACTTAAAGAATGGCGTGAAGGTCAGCGGATACAAGGACATGCGTAACGGGTCAGGCAGATGGGGCGGTTTCGTTGGCGTCGCTGGCAGGCGTTTCTGCGGCCTCGCTGCCGGGGTCGTGCGCCAGGTATAGAACTGAAAGGGGCGGCAGGGTGAGGCGAATGACGTACGGCTGGTTGACCCAGGGACCGGGTTCAGCCAGGAGGGACCCGGTGGGGACGCCGCTGCCGCCAAATTCGATGGCGTCGGTGTTGAGGAGTTCGCGGTAAGTGCCGGCATCGGGCGCGCCAATCGGGTATTCACGGCGCACCACAGGCGTGAAGTTGCACACCACAATGAGGTATTGGTCGCTGGCCGGGTCATGGCGCAAGAAGGAGATGACGCTGTTGCGGCTGTCGTGAATGTCCAGCCATGTAAAACCATTCCAGGAGTAATCGTCGGCGTAGAGTGCTGGCGTTTCCTGATACAACTGATTCAGTCGCCGCACCAACCGCTGCAAGCCGCCATGCTTTTCATACCCGTCAATCAAGTGCCAATCCAGGCTGCGGGCTTCCGACCACTCCTGCCACTGCCCAAACTCTCCACCCATGAAGAGCATTTTCTTGCCTGGATGCGCATATTGGTAGGCATACAACGTGCGCAAATTGGCGAACTTTTGCCACAAGTCGCCCGGCATCTTGTCCAACATACTCTTTTTCAAATGTACCACTTCGTCGTGGGAGAAGGGCAGCAGGAACTTCTCGCTGAAGGCGTACAACAGGGAAAAGGTCAGGGTTCCTTGATGATAAGCGCGATAGACGGGATCATTTCCCATGTAGCGCAGCGTGTCGTGCATCCAGCCCATATTCCATTTCAGGTCAAACCCCAATCCCCCTTCAGCCACAGGCGCGGTTACGCCGGGCCAGGCGGTAGACTCTTCGGCGATAGTCAAGACGTGCGGAAACTGTTCATGCATGCGCTGGTTAAACGTGCGCAAAAAGTTAATGGCCCCCAGGTTCTCGCGCCCACCGTAGCGGTTGGGAATCCACTGCCCCGGCTCCCGCGAAAAGTCCAGGTAGAGCATGGAAGCCACCGCATCCACGCGCAGCCCATCAATGTGGTACTTGTCTATCCAGAAAAGCGCGTTGCTGATGAGAAACTGACGCACTTCGTTGCGGTCATAGTTGAAGATAAGGGTTCCCCAATCGGGATGCTCCCCCTGACGCGGATCGGCGTGCTCGTACAGGTGCGTGCCATCAAAGAAAGCCAGACCGTGCTGATCCTTGGGAAAGTGCGCTGGCACCCAATCCAGGATGACGCCGATGCCCGCCTGGTGGCAGGCGTCCACAAACGCCATAAATTCATCGGGCGTGCCAAAGCGGCTGGTAGGCGCGTAATAGCCGATCACCTGATACCCCCAGGAACCATCGAACGGGTGCTCGGCGACGGGCAGTAGTTCAATGTGCGTGTATCCCATTTCCTGGACATAGGGGATGAGCGCTGCCGCCAGTTCGGCGTAGGAGAGCCACTCCCATTTGTCGCCAACCAGTTTGCGCCGCCAGCTTGCCAGGTGGAGTTCGTAGACGCTCATGGGGGCGTTCAGGCTGTTGTGCTGCTGGCGGTTTTCTATCCACGCCTGATCTTGCCATTCGTATTTATCAATGTCCCACACCACAGAAGCGTTGTTGGGGCGCAGTTCGCTGAAGAAGCCAACGGGATCGGTTTTCAGCACGGTGTAGCCGCGGTTGTGGCTTTTAATCTCATATTTGTAAACGACGCCTTCTGCCAGACCGGGAATGAAAAGTTCCCACAGCCCTGTGCCGTGATGAAAGGCCATGGGGTGGCGGCGACCATCCCACCTGTTAAAATCCCCCACGACGCTCACGCGCAGCGCGTTGGGCGCCCAGACGCGAAAGCGGACGCCCGCCACGCCCTCGCGCTGTACCAGGTGCGCTCCTTGTTGCTCATAGATTTTTTGGTGCGTCCCTTCAGCCATCAGGTGGGTGTCAAAATCGCTGAGGGTGGGCGGAAACCGGTAGGGGTCTTCCAGCGTGAGCGAGTCGCCCTGATCGGTAATGAGTTGTAGCTGGTAGGCGAAAGCGGGATCGGGGATGGGAAGCCAGCATTCAAATAAGCCAATGGGGTGACTGCGCGTCATGGGGTAGGCGTTGTCTTGCGCCAGCAGGGTTACCTGCGCGGCATAGGGCAGGTAGACGCGCACGATGGTTCCTTCTTCGCTTGGGTGGGGGCCCAGGACGTCGAAGGGGCGACCGTGGTGGCCGGTGACAATGGCTTCGATTACGTGGGGGGGGAGGGTGGGTCTGGTATCGTTCATCATAGCTATCCATTGTATCACTATGAGGAAACGATGGGAAAGGACAAATTGTGTGGGCATTTTGGGGCGCGTCTGCGCCCCAAAATGCCCGGCGGCTGTAGGGCGGGTTGGCAACCCGCCCATTTTCCCGCAGGGCGCATGGGCAACCTGTCCGCCCCGTAGGGCGCGTGGGCAACCCGCCCATTTTGCTTCGCCCGTTTGCCGGGGCGCAACTGATGGGCAACCTGTTCACGCGGTTTGGGGGTTATTTGTTGGCGCGGTTGGACAAGACGTTGCGTAGGAGCAGGTAGAGGCCAAAGGCTATTAGCAGGACGGGCCAACCGAAGCTGCCCAGGCCAAAACCGCTGACGCCGATGATCAGTTCAAAGAATATGAAACCGACCACAAACATGGTCAGACCAATCTTGATTAAGGAGCGGCCATCCCGCAGCATTTTTTCTTGATGGCGGCGGTTTCCATTGAGGACTTGGGCCACGCCAATGGAAGTGGGCGCTACCAAAGCCCAGGCATAAGCCCAACTGGCCCACAAGCCGGTCGCATTTTGGATAAACAAAATAAGCCCGACGGTGGTGACGATTGTGCCGGCAATTGTCAACCCCACCCCGGACTCGTCAGACAGCCCCAACCCGGTAGCCAACATGAGCGCCCCAGGCACAAGGATAAAGAAGGGCCAGGCCCAGGCGCCCAGGCTGATGTTAAACAACTCGCCCAACAAAAACAGCACCCCCAAGCCAATCAAAATCCCACCCAAGAGTAAATTACTATTCGCGCCGCGCGCGGCGGCTTTTTGTTTCTCCATCTCTATCTTCCTTCATCTGATACGCACTTTTTGCCAGATCAGCATTTGCGGTAGCACAGCACTTAATTGTGATGGGTGTCAACCCCGCCTGCGGCGGGGCTGACACCCTTTCACCGATATTTTTCGCCCATTTTGTCAGGTTGGTGTGGCGCTAAAGAGATCGTCACAGTTTACTGAAGTGTTACCGCATTTGCTCTCTATACGCGCTTTGCCTTATCCTGTTGCACATTGTGACCACCCATTTGCCGCCAAACGGCAACCCGCGTACCATTTGGTTATGGAGAAACACGTGACTATGCCTCAATCCCGGCGCAAACTTCACCGAACGACCTGGCTGGTCTGGCTGCTGCCTATACTGCTGCTGCTCAGCGCCTGCAGCTACGTGGATTCGCTCCTGGGGCGCGAGCCGGAGGTGGTGGAGCTGCCGCCGGTGGGTTTCTGCACCGATACGGGCGATAGCTGCGTGGAGACAGGGGTGACGCCGCCGCCTGTGCCGACGGCGACGCCGTTGGTGGCTGCGGGGCCGGCGCTGCCGGCATTGCCCCGCGCCACGGCAACCGCTGCCGCAGTTACGTCCACGTCTGCGCCGCCAACCGACCCTATCCAGCCGGCCACACCTGCGCCGACGGCTGCCACGGCGACGGTAGAGCCAGGCGGCCCGGTCATAACCTTTTTTCAGGCGGACGTTGCCGAAGCAGATCCGGGTCAGAGCATCACCCTCAGTTGGGCGACAACGCAGGCGATTACGGTGACCTTGTGGCGCATGGCGGCAACAGGACAGTTCGGGCAGTTTTGGGACGTGCCTGCCAGCGGGGAGTTCAGCTATCCCATTGCGGACTCGGAACGCAACAGTATCAGCTTTACGCTGGTCGCCACGGCGGACACGAACGCCTACGTCATGGAAACCTTAAGCGTGCCTTTGCGCTGCCCTTTTACCTGGTTTTTTGCTGGCGCGCCGGAGATTTGCCCGGCCGCTGCGCCGCTGACTTCGGCGGCAGCCGAGCAATCATTTGAGCATGGCGTCATGATTTGGGTGGAAGCTGAGGCGGCTATTTACGTCCTGGCGGATGCGCCGGGCATGATTCCCAACTGGCGGCGGTATGCAGATGCGTGGCAGGAAGGGGACGCGCCCGATGACGCGGCTTTGTCGCCGCCGGCAGGTTTGTACCAGCCGCAGCGTGGCTTTGGGCTGGTCTGGCGGGAGGAGGCGGGGGTGCGCGAGCAGTTGGGATGGGCGACTGCGCCAGAAGTTGGTTTTACGACTACGGTGCAGCGCACGTCTTATGTTAAGTATAACCACACGTATATTCAGGCGGCTGATGGGGGCATCTGGCATTTGCAGCCGGAAGGATCGGGGTGGGGACGGGAGTAGGACATCTGGCAAATTGTCCCACGGGTTTACCTGGCGGCGGCGAAGGCGGATAGGGTGCGGGCGCGGGCTTGTTGGTGGTCTACCAGGGGGGCGGGGTAGTCGTGACCGATGCGGCAGCGGGTGGCGTGTTGCAGGGCTGCCGGCATTTGCCACGGCGCGTGCACATATTCATCGGGCACGTGCGCTAATTCAGGCAGCCAGCGGCGCACGTAGGTTCCCTGGGGGTCGAACTTTTGCCCCTGGGAAACGGGATTGAAGATGCGAAAATAGGGGGCGGCGTCTGTGCCTGTGCCCGCGCTCCATTGCCAGCCGCCATTGTTGGCGGCAGGGTCGCCATCTACAAGCTGTTGCATAAACCAGCGCTCTCCCCAACGCCAATCAATGAGCAAATCTTTGACCAGAAACGAGGCCACAATCATGCGCGCGCGGTTGGGCAGCCAGCCTGTTTGCGCCAGTTGGCGCATGGCGGCGTCTACGACGGGGTAGCCTGTTTGCCCGGCCTGCCAGGCGGCAAACGCCTGCGGGTCGTTTTGCCAGGCAATCCCGTCATATTGGGGGCGAAAGCTGCGGCGGCGCACATGGGGGAAGTGGTACAGGATGTGGATGTAAAACTCGCGCCAGATCAGTTCCGACAGCCAGGCTTCGGCGCCCTGGCGCGCGGCGGCGTTTGGGGCGCGATCAATCGCTTCCAGAGCGGCGGCGACTGCCAGGCGGGGGGAAAGCTGGCCGAAGCGGAAGTAGGGGGAGAGGGCGGCTGTGCCGGCATCCGTGCCGGCAGCCGGCGCAGCCACATCCAACCGGTGGCGCGCCTGGGCATAAGCGTAAATTCCCGCCGCGACAAAATCGGTTAACCGCTGCCGCGCCGCGCTTTCCCCTGGTGGAAAAAGCGGGGTGGCAGCCAGCGGCGACAAGACAGGCAACGGCAAGCCAGCCAGATCGGGCGGGGTGGGGATATGGTCTGGCGCAGGCAGGAGAGTTAGTTTGCCCAACCCTGCGGCAGGCTCAGGGCAAGCCTGCGGCAGGCTCAGAGCAAGCTGAGCTTGCCACGCTTTGCTGAACGGCGTAAACACGGTATACGGTTGCCCGCTTTGCGTCAGGAGAGCGCCAGGGGGCGACACGGTTAAGCCGTCGTGCCGTTGCAAGGGCAGATGCGCCGCAATTGCCGTATCACGTTGCCGCGCATAGGGGGAGACGTCCGCCAGGGCGTGAATGGCGCTGGCGGCGGTTTCCGCCAGGAGATGGCGCAAAACGTCACGGGGGTTCCCCTGGCGGATAATCAGGCGGCTGCCGCGCTGCCGCAGGTCGGCGTCTAGCTGGCGCAGGCTGGCTGCCAGATAAGCCAGACGGCGCTCGCCAACGTAAGCGGAGCGCAGCAGGGCGGGGTCGAGGATAAAGACGGGGACGACTGCGCCGCCAGCCGCCAGCGCGGCGGTCAAAGCGGCGTTGTCGTGCAGGCGCAAATCGCGGCGCAGCCACCAGATGGCAGTGGTCATGAGGCGGTTGCCTGGGGCAGTTGGTTTGCCTGCCGCCGCACCCGTAGGCGACGATAGAGGTGGATGCCGCCGCTGAGGATGCCGGCAATCAGAAAGACCAGCACGTAGTCAATGACGGGAATGCGCACGATTTCGTTAAGCTGCGCCCAACCGCGCTGGCTGTAGACCAGGAGCACGCCCGCCACGTAGACGGCTAACACCACGGCGCGCGTCAGGCGGGACCAGCCTAAACCGTGCATCTGGGTGATAACGAAAATGCCGGCAAAGCCAAACAAGAACATGGGCCAGATGCCGTTGCCCTGGTAAACGGCTACCAGCGTGCCGTGGAAGAGCACCGTTACTTCCTGGACCAACATCCACCATTTGTTGACGTGCAGGCGCGTCAGGAAGAGGCTGCCTTGCAGCATCAGCAAAAAGGTATAAAAGAAGCCGATCAAATGACCGGTGGTCGTCTCCATGGGATGGTACCAAAAGGTATAGACGACGGCCCAGGCAAAAATGTAGCCATGATAGCGGCGCACCAGGCGCACGACCTCTTTAGACAGCGGCGCCTTTTTGCCGAAGAACAGACCGCGTCGCGGGTTCTCCATGAGCAAGACCAACACGAGGAGCAAGATTACGGAACCTTGCGAGCTGAATATGGAGACGTCTTGCGCCAGCCCATCGTACCACACGTGCGTTTGAACAAAATGCAGCAGCACGAAGAACGCATTGACGCCCAACGCCAGCACGTTAATGGGGTGCAGACCGCTGGCATATTTTTTGACGCGCGTTTGGGCGTAATAGATGAGGCCCCAGAGGGCGACCTGGTGTAGGGCGTAGAAACCCCAGGCAGTGGCCCGCGTCCAGAAGGTGGGTTCGGGGAGCTTCCACCAGTACCAGGCTGCGCCCTGGTCAGGCAGCAGGGTGGCGCGTACGCCAGCCAGCCAGGGATCGGCAGCCCAGATGAGGGCGGTGAATGCCAGGCTAAAGAGGATGCCGCCCCATAGGGCCCATTGGGCTGTTTTTTTGTCGTTTAAGCGATCGTTTTGCAGAATGGATAGCATAGTTTTCCTGCTTGTTTGGAAGTGAGGGACCCAACCCCCTTCCCCTTAAGGGGAAGGGGGTTCCCAGAGAGGGCGAGGGGCGCATCGCGCCCCACGCCCTACATTACCCCATCCCATTACCTGGCAGTCAGGGTGGGGAAAAAGTCTTTTTGAGTCGTTTCTTTGGTTTGAGACAGAACCATGCGGGCGACGCGGAGGCCGCCGAGGGCGACGGCGGCGGTGGATTGGCCGGGGAAGATGCTGTCGCCAACCAGCCAGAGGTTGGGGGAGAGGCGAGGGCCCCAGGCGCGGAACAGGCTGGTTTGGGGGAAGCCGCCCACCCAGCCCCAGGCGCGCCGCGTGAAGCGCTGGAAGGTGATGGGCGTGCCGGGCAACACCAGCCGCGCCGCGTCGCGCAGCCCTGGCAAGGCAGTTTCCGCTGTCTGTAAGATGCGGGCCATGTAGTCCCGCTTACGCGCTTCGTAGGCGGCGCGGTCTGTCTCGAATAACTGCCACCACGGTTCCAGCGCCGTATGCGTGCTGATGGTCAAGGCGCGCTGGCCGGCGGGGGCGCGCCCGCTGTCCCAGGCGGGGCTGAGGGAGAGGAAGAGGCTGTTGCCTTCGGCTAAGGGCAGGCGGGCAATGAGTTGATGGTGCAGGGCGGTATCGGGGGGGAGAATGCCGGCATCCAGCCCCACATAGACCATAAACGCGCCCCAACCGCTTTGGGGACGGGCGGGCAGGCGGCGCAGGGGGCGGGGCAGATCGTGGTCTGCCAGCAGGGCCGCCACATTCCAGGGAGGTAAGTTGGCAATGACCCCATCAGCCGGGAAGCGCTGGCCCCGTTTGGTTTCCACGGCCACGGGTCGCCCGCGCTCCATGAGAATGCGCTGCACTTCCTGGCGATAGAGCACGCGCCCGCCATGCTGCCGCACGGCGTCTGCCAGCGTCTGGGCGATGCTGCCCATGCCGCCCTCCAGGTGAACGACGCCGCGCCGCGGTAGATCCAGCGCGGCAGCGCCATAGAGGGCGTTGGCTGCCTGGCTGTCGGCCTGGGCAGCAATGAGCAACTGCCCATCTACAAAGCTGCGCAGGCGGGGGGACGCGCCGCGCAGGTGGGCGGCAACGGGGCGAAAGGCGTCGGCGAATAAAGCGGGAGAGAGACGGCGGGGATCGGCGGCTAACCAGGCTATACCGTGATGCAGCAGATTGCCGGCATCCGCCACCGTTTGCGGGGGCCAGGCGGGGGAGCGCAGGGCTAACTGCCACAGGGCGTCGGCGGTGCGCTCTTGCCACTGCCAGAAAGCGTCGCTGGCAGGGCCAAAGGCGGCGCGGCGGGCAGCCCAACGCTCAGGACCGCTGTACCGTTCGACGCGGCTGCCATCGGGCAGGTGAACGGTCATGGCGTGCGTTTCGGGGCGGGCGGGCCAGTGGGAAATGCCGGCAGCCTGGGCGACCACATCCATGGGACCGCCAGGGTAAAAGCCGCCAGCCAGGGTCGCGCCGGCATCAAAGCGGTAGCCCTGGTGATAAAACGTGCCGGCGCAGCCGCCAGGATAGACGTGCGCTTCCAGTACAGTTACGTCCTTCCCTGCCGCCGCCAGAGTTGCCGCCGCGCTCAGGCCACCCACGCCGGCGCCAATGATGACGATGCGTTCCATCTTGCCCGCGCCCCTTACGCCGCCTGCGCCGCCAATTGGCGATGCAGCAGCCGCCGCGTTTTCCAGGCGCGGAAGGCGAATAAGCCAGGCAGACCCAGCCACATGCCCAGGCCAATGGGACCCCACCAGGGATGTCGCCTGATTTCGGCTGCCACTTCGTCTAGCACCAGGGTTGTGCCGGCATCCACCGGTACAAACGTGTGCCTGTGCGTCCAACGGGCAAACGGCCCGCGCAGTTGCCGATCCACAAAGCCCGCCTCGCTGCCGGCGCCGGGCGCAATCACGTTCTCTATCCGCGCCAACCAGGGTACGGGCAGGGGGCCCAACCACAGGGTAAATTCCATCTCGGCGCCATTTTCTAGCTGCGGCGGCGTGCGCCGCATTTGCACGAGGATGGGGGGTGGGGTGATGGCAGCCATGCTGCCGGCATCCTGATGAAAAGCAGCCACGCGCGCCAGGGGCGCAGCGACGGTAAAGGTGTGGCGATAGGTTCGCAGCGTCATGCAAAACTCTCCAGGGCAACTTTGTCAGGTAGCGCCGCCTTAATCGGGGCCAGAGGAGCGGCGTCTTGCAGCAGACGGTCTATCCAGTCCACCAAAACTTCGCCGCGCTGCGCCAGATTGCGCGTCAATGCCTCTCTGTAAGCGAACAAGTATTGTCGTAGGGCGTCTCTTTCTGCCGGCAGCCGATGGTTAAACAATAAATCTTCCAGCCACACAATGTCCGCCGCGGCCAGGTTCAGATCGCCCAACTTCAGGGCAGCCAGAATGTTCTGCGTCATGCCGCTGTTGGCGCGGATCAAGATGGGCGGCGGAATGTTGACGTGGGCGCTGTCCCGCCAGGCCTGGGCTTCGATCAATGGGTAGCGTTCCATAAAAACCTTCAGGGCATCCTCATAAACGGCAGACAGCGGCGTGGGCTGTGGCTGCGCCGGGCGGGTTGCCAGCAGCCGCGCAGCCATTTGCGGCGCATCTTCCAGGCGTTCGCCCAGAAAGTGGGCCGGGATGCGTTGGCGAATTGCCGGCAGCAGGTTAAACACCAGCCCGCCATAGGCCACCAGAACGCGGCTGTCCGCCAGCATTTGCGCCATCTCTAGCAGCGAAGCGGCGGTGTGCAACTGCTGCGCCGACAGGATTAGCAAATCGGCGTGCGTCGCCTTCACCGTCGCTTTGATTTGCTGCAACGGCACATCAACTCCCAGGTAGATGGCGTCCCAGCCATGCCGGCGCAGCAGCAGCAGCAGCAATAAGGGGCTAAAGGTGTGCTGTTCTTCAGGCGGGCAGCCCACCAGAATGCGCCCGGCGCGGTTGGGCGGAGGCGTAACCATGAGCAGGGCGTCCAGCCGCCGCACTGCCAGGGCGGAGGCGAAATGTTCTTGCTGCACGGTGACTCGCCCTTCGTACCAGCCCTGGCCTATCTCTGCCACTCCTTTCTGCAATATCTCAAAGCAGACGTGTTCGGGGGCAAAGAGGGCAAACGCCTGGTTGAGGGCGTGTTGGGCAGCGGGTTCGTTAAAAGCCAGACAGGCAGCCACCCACTGCTGGCGCAGTTGCGCCAGGGGTTGCCCGGCGGTCAGGTCAACGACAGGGGGCGCTTCGTCTACCGCTGCCTGGTTGGTTACGGCGTCGCCGTTCTGCGTATCTGCCAGGGGGTCTTCGCCCGCGGCTTCCAGGGCGCGCCAGAGGTTGACGGCGTGGCTGATGCTCAGTCCCTCGTCCTGGCGGGCTATCAGCCAGCGCACGCAATCAATGTCGCGCTGCGAGTAGAGGCGATGACCGCCAGCGGTGCGCTCTGGCGCAGGCAACCCATACCGCCGCTCCCAGGCGCGCAGGGTGTCGGGTTTGAGGCCGGTTTCGTGGATGACGGCTTTGAGGTTGTAGGCGGCGGTGGGCGAGCCTGAGTTCATACGATTCCTAAAAATGGGACGTTGATGACGTTAAACGTTATGGGCAATAAGACCTGACAGGTCTCAAAATGTTATGGGTAATCATAGCAGTGTTATCATGTTTTGTCAATATTTTGTCTAGTAAAATATAGACAAGCGAAAGGGCGTAGGCAATACGCCCCTACAGAGATGTTCTTTTGTGGTGGGAGGGTGGGGGAGAGAGACAAAGAGAGGAGTTCGCATCTGAGGATGCGAACTCCTCTCTTCACAGTGTGGCGTGTGGTTCTTAGGCGTGGGGTAACGTGTTGGAGTGTGGCTGATTCAGGCGACGCTCAGGCGTCTGGCATATTTTGCGGCGGGAGTTGGGGCAGGCCGGGGTCGTAGATGGCGTAGTGCGCAGGGCAGACCCAGAGGACGTCCCCCAGCTTGTCGGTTATTCTGCGCAAATTGCCCTGACCAGGCTGCCAGCCGACGTGCGCCAGCAAGTCGTGGAACACGCGCAAAGCAGCGGCTTCGTCCGCGCGTAAAAAGCCCCTGGGGCCTGACTGGAACTGGCCTATGTCTGTGTCGTGGTACTCTGTAGCATATTCCCCATCAGCCAAACCCTCGAAGCTGGCTTCGGCGACCTTTTCCATGAATTCGATTTGGGCCTGCAGGGAGCGCTGCAAGGTCGCCTGGGCCGCGCCCAACGTCCCGCTGGCAGCCAACCCGGCGGCGCCGCTACCTACTAACGTAACCATGCGCAGCAGCTTGATGGTTGCCAGGGCGTAGGGCGCCAGGCGGGTAAGCCATCGGCGCGGCTGGTTAATCACGTATTGGCCCGATTCATCCAGTGGGTGTTCAGCGCCGGGGTGTTCGCACCACAGGGTCAGGCGCACTTTTTCGCGCCCCCAGTGGC
>CAYQYJ010000058.1:0-13820 GCA_964421605.1 uncultured Ardenticatenaceae bacterium
CTAGACGCGCTGGAAGCGGCGCTGCTCCATCCGCATCTGTCCACCTTTGTCATCGTGTCTGGCGACAGCGACTTTGGCCCACTGGCCAGCAAATTGCACAAATATGGCAAGAAGGTGATAGGTATCGGCCCGCCAGGCGAGCGGTCGCATCGTCTGTTTGTACGCGCCTGCGATGAATTTGTGTTCTTGAATCAGGTGCTGAATTTGCGCCCGCGGCGGGCGGAGCCTTACCGCCCGCAGCCGGTGACAGGCAACGGGTTGTCTATGTCGCTGCGGGATGAGGATGAGGATGAAGATATGCCGGCATCCTCTTCCCCCATTGTGCTAGAACCCAACGCGCTGGATTCGCTGCCGCTGGGTGATCCGCCGGCGCTGCGCCCCATCTGGGAAGACATCTTGACGCAGGAACTACCGCCGGCCCAACCCATCACACCCACCGCCGCCCAAAAGCTGGCTTCGGAGGCCATGGAAGCGCGCAAGAACCAACGTTTTGGTCGTTCGGTGCGCAAATTCTTGCAAGCCAATCGCCTGTTGTGGGAAGCGCTGCGCGAAGAGCGAACGGAAGTGGAGTTGACAGAACTGCGCTGGATGATGGCCTCGTATGCTTCGGTCAAAGCCGGGCAACTGCTTAACCGCAAGGATTTTGACGGGGCGCGGGCATATTATCTGGCCTTCTTTGCCCTGCTGACGGTAGACGACGGCGTGCAGAGTCGCGTTGAAGGGTTGATCAATCCCATGCTGACCTATTACTGGGGCAGCGCCTTCCGCGAATTGGGCCTGCGGATGCCTACTGGGTTCCAGGGGCGAATGTTGATGCCGGCAGAAATCGGCACCAAAGCGCTGGGCCACGAAAACGAAGAACTGCAGCAGAAGTGGCAGGAACTGGCTGATGCCCTGGAAGAAATCAATCCCGAACTGATGCAAGAAGTCAAGAGCGAAATGCAAGAGATGGAACCAGACCTGATGGATTAAGCGGCTGTTTTAGAAGGCGCCTCAGGCAACAGCCCGCCTGACAAAGCATCTATTCACACGGAGGGCACGTCCGGCGGCAACGACGGCGTGCCCTTTGTGTTTTCCGTGGCGCGTCCATAGACCGGGCGTAGGGGAAGCGGTCAAGACCCAGAGGAACCAGCCAGCCGCCATAGACGTTTAACTGGTAACTGACCCATGTTCATCGCCCGTATTCAACAGGAATGGTTACCATGTATTACGACGATCCGACTCAACCCGTGCAATATGTTTACAAGACGCCGCCGCCCAAGCGCGGCTGCCTGGCTGGCGGCTGTTTTAGCCGGCTGCTGCTGGTGCTGCTGTTGGGGGTGGGGTTATTGGTTTTTGCCGGCACGCTTATTGCCGGCACCCTTATCTATAACCAGCTAAACCAGGAAATCGAGCAAGGGATCGCCGCCCTGGATGCCGCCCGCACCCGCGAAACGTTTGAAACCACCCGCATCTTTGATCGCCACGGACAACTCCTATGGGAGTTCTTTGGTGAAGGCAATCGCACCCAGATTCCTCTGGAGCAGATACCGCCAGACCTGATCATGGCCACAATTGCCATTGAGGATGATACCTTCTACGAAAACAACGGCCTGGACGCGCCTTCCCTGATAGCCGCCATCATTGCCAATTTGCGTAATCCGGAAGACCGCCCCATTGGCGGCAGCACCATTACGCAGCAGGTGGTACGCCACGTCGCTTTCGATTATGAAGAACGCACTACGGTCAGCTATAACCGCAAAACCAAAGAGATCATCCTGGCCTGGATTATGAACCGCAAATACAGTAAGGATGAAATCCTGGAACTGTATCTTAACGAAATCTATTACGGCAACCTGGCTTACGGCATTGAAGCCGCCGCCCAAACCTACTTCAAGAAGCCAGCCCGCGATCTCAACCTGGCTGAGGCGGCGCTGCTGGCTGGGCTGCCGCAAAGCCCGGTAGAACTGAATCCGCTCACCAACCTGGAGGGCGCCAAACAGCGGCAGTGGCTGGTACTCACGCAGATGGTGCGAGATGGCAAAATCAGTCAGGCCAGCGCCGAAGCCGCCTACCTGGAACCGCTTACCTTTGCCCCGCAAGAAGTTAGCCTCACGGCGCCGCATTTCGCCGTGTACGCGCGGCAGCAGTTGGAGGCGCAATTCGGCGCGGACGTAGTCGCCAATGGCGGCTTACAGGTAACGACCACCCTTGACCTGAATTACCAACGGCTGGCGGAACTGCTGGCGCGACAGCACGTAGCCAGCCTCAAAGAAGCGCACAACCTGACCAACGCCGCCCTGGTGGCCCTCAAGCCCGGTACAGGCGAGATTCTGGCTATGTTGGGCAGCGTGGATTATAGAGACGAAACAATAGATGGTAACGTCAATGTGACTCTCTCCTTGCAGCAGCCGGGAAGCGCTATTAAACCGCTGACATACGCCGCAGCGTTGTCTCCCAATCCAGCCACGGGCGAACCCGCCTGGACAGCGGCAGACCTGCTGTGGGATGTGCCTGTCTCCTATGCGCAGTTTGACGGCACCGACTATAGCCCAGTCAACTACGATGGTCGTTTTCATGGGCCAGTGCGTCTGCGCGACGCTCTGGCTAACAGCTATAACGTGCCCGCCGTGCTGCTGCTGCAAGATATTGGCGTGCCCCGCTTCCTGGAACTGGCGCAGCAAATGGGCATTACCACGTTCAGCAGCGATCCCAGCCAGTATGGTCTTTCGTTGACATTGGGCGGCGGGGAAGTGACGCCGCTGGAGTTGACTGCCGCCTACGCGGTGTTTGCCAATGGCGGATTCCGTATCCCACCTGTGGGCATTTTGCGCGTGGCGAAGGGTGATGGCACAGTGTTGTTTGAGTACCAGCCGCCTGAGCCGGAGCCCGTTCTCGATCCCCGCGTGGCATACCTGATCAGTGACATTCTGGACGATGACGCCGCCCGTGTGCCGGCAATGGGGCGTAACAATCCCCTGGCGCTGCCATTCCCGGCTGCCGCCAAAACAGGCACGACAAATGATTTTCGCGATAACTGGACGGTGGGCTATACCCCTGGCCTGGTGGTGGGCGTGTGGACGGGCAACGCGGATAACAGCCAGATGATTAACGTCAGCGGCCTGACCGGCGCGGCGCCGCTGTGGTCGGAATATATGCAAGCCATTTATGCCGATTTTGATCTGATCGAGCGGCTGTCCAGCAATGGGGCGCAGCCGCCAGCGGACTTCATACAGCCGCCAGGGTTGGCGCAGCGCCCGTTGTGCGCCGTGGCTGCGGTAACGCCTGGGGCAGTGGAATGCGCGCCAGGGGGCAGCGAATGGTTGCTGCAGCCAGGGGGCGATGGCTTGTCGCCCACGCCCACCCCCACACCGACCCAGGACCCGGCCAATGCGCGCGTCATCTGGGAACAGCTAGAGCCGGCTGTGTGGCGCGCGCCAGCCGTAGCTTTGCCGCCATTGCCGCCTGAGGTGGCGGCTGCCGCCGCCGCGAACGAAGATGAGCTACCGCCGCAACCGTTTTGCCAGTTTACGGCAGGGACGGAAGCGGCGCTGCTGCCGCCCGATGCGCTGCCACAGTTGTTTCTGACTGCGCCGCGCAATCAGGAAAGTTTGAAAGGGGCTTACGAGTGGGCGGCGGCGAATGGGGTGGTGGTGATGCCGGCATCTCCCTGCACCGACGAACTATTAGCCCAGGCGCGCGATCCCAATGTACCCGCCATCTGGCGCATTACCAGCCCTAAAACTGGCGACGAAGTTAGCGGTATTTTGCCCATCCTGGGCACAGCTGATTTCGACCCCGCTGTGGTGCAGTTCTACAAGATAGAAGTGCGCCTGGGCGATAACTGGATCACGCTGGGCCAGACGCACCACACGCCTGTGGTCAACGGCGTACTGGAAAACCTGCATGCCGACGGGCTGCCCGCCGGGGCAACGGAAATACGGCTTATTGTCGTCACCTGGGATGGCAACTACGTCGGCGAACCGTTTACGGTTCCCATTACTATCGTGCGCCCTTAAACCTGACGCGCGGGGAAGATGCGGCGCAAATTTCGCAGGCTTTCTTCACGTCTTGGGATCTACGCGCCGCCACAAAGAGTACAAAAGTCTTCGAGACCTTTGTGCTCTGGTAACTGCATCAGTTCAGGCTAAAAGGGACCGAATCGGCGTTAACAGCAATCCAACATTCGTTCAGCAATTATATGTGCATGACTTCTCCACAGCGCACAGAGTTTGAATAGGATACTGAAAAACCGTCAGCTATCTGGCGCAGTTTTAAACCTGTGGGGCAATCGTTCCACGTAGCCTGGCCGGCATGAACAGGCAGAAGGACCAGGCGTGAAAAACCTTTCAGGCAGCTCTGTGGGGGGAGCCATACAACCCTGACCTAATCTACCAGGGTGATGTCCATACCTGCCAGTTTTTCTTGCAGGTAGGCCAGCAGGTGGGGGCGCATGTCGGCGGCGCGGCCGAAGCGGGCTTTGGCGATGAGGGTTAATTCAGCGTGTAAGCCAAGCGCGCCCGTTTCACTGATAATTTGCCACGGTTCTAGCAGGTTGGGCAGCCGGTTCATGGCTTCACTGTGCATGGCTTCTAATGCCGGCAGGACAACGCTCAACTCGGCTGCCGGCACTTTCAATCGCACCTTCACCAACGAAAAACGCCCACGGCTAAAATTGCGCACCAGCCGCACTTCGCCATTGGGGACCACAAAAATCTCCCCCCCCGGCGCGCGCAGCGTAGTCGTGCGCAGATTCACTTCCTCAACAACACCCTCTACGCCTAACATCTCTACCTTTTCGCCCACGTCAAAAGTATCTTCAAAGATAAAGCTGATGCCCGTGAGGAAATCGCTGATGAGGGGCCGGGCGCCGAGGCCGAAAGCCGCGCTGAATAGACCTACCATCCACACCAGGGTGTCCAGTGCAACAAACAGGGCTGTAGATAGCAGCGTGGCAACAATAAAGCCAAAAACGGTAATGGTGCTGGCTATCAGGCTGCGCAGGGTTTGCTGCCTTTCGCGCCGCATTTGGCGGTTTTTGGCCGCGAACCGGTTGAGACGCACCAGGCGACCAGCAATCCGGTTGGACAGGCGGTGCAGCAGCCAGGCCAGTAGAAAGAAGGTGAAGATTTGCAGGAGACGGGCCAGAATGCCCGGGTTTTCTGTGAAAAATTCCATACCACCTATAATAGCTGATTCCTCCAAAAGGGGCAGATGAAAGGTTTATGTGCCCACACTCCGCCTTTTTTCTCATAAGCGAACCTATATCTGGCTGCCAGAGTATGCTACTATTGCCCCATGAACAACTATGAGTTTAAGTATTTGCAACAGTACCAGCCGCCGCCCCCCCCGCCGCCGCGCCAGTTATCCCGCTCAACGCGAATTTTGCTTTTTCTGCTGCAACTGGGGCTGGCAGGCATTATCCTGGCCGGGTTGCTCTTTTTTGGTAGTTACCTTTATTTTAGTCGCCAGCTTGCCGGCACAATCCAACAAGTCATTACCTACCAAGGCAGCGGGCTAGGCGGCACGCCGCGCTTCTTTGACCGCAACGGCGCCCTCCTTTTTGAGCCGCCCGTGGTGGAAAAAAGACGCTGGCTGACTTACGACCAGATGCCAGACGACCTCATCAACGCCACCATTGCCGTGGAAGATGACACCTTCTGGCAGAATCCCGGCTTTGATCCCCCCGCTATTCTGGCAGCCATTGTCAACAACTACCGCCGCCCCGCCGAGCGCCCGGTCGGCGCCAGTACCATCACCCAGCAGCTTGTACGCCATATCGCCTTCAGCTATGAAGAGCGCATCACTCCCAGCTATCGGCGCAAAGCGCTGGAAATCTTCTACGCCTTTATTCTCACGCAGCAGCGCAGCAAGCAGGACATCCTCACGATGTACCTGAATGAAATATATTATGGCAACCTGGCTTATGGCATCGAAGCTGCGGCGCAAACCTATTTTGGCAAACCCGCCGCCGAACTCAACCTGGCTGAAGCCGCGTTCCTGGCAGCGCTGCCCCAATCCCCACTGGAATGGGATCCGTACACCAACTTCGACGGCGCCAAAGCCCGCCAGGAGATGATCCTGGAACTCATGGTAGAAGATAGCCTCATTGACCGTGTCACGGCTGAGGTGGAGAAAGGCCAGCCGTTATCCCTACATCCCCGCATTCCCGCGGCGCAGCAGACGGCTACACACCTGGATACGCCCCACTTTGTGCTGTACGTACAGCAGGAACTCGAACAACGCTATGGGCCAGATGCAGTCATGCGCAATGGCTGGCAAGTAACCACCAGCCTGGACTTGAACATCCAGCGGTTGGCAGAAACTGCGGCGCGGGAGCAAGTAGCGCAACACGCCGCCGCCTACGACGTCAGTAATGCCGCTGTGGTTGTTTTGAAACCAGCCACAGGCGAGATATTGGGCATGGTGGGCAGTCTAGACTATTTCAACGAAGCTATTGATGGACAGTTTAACATGGCCTTGCAGCCACGCCAGCCAGGCAGCAGCTTTAAGCCCGTCTCTTACGTCGCCGCCATGCAGCAGGGATGGACAACGGGCGACGTGTTATGGGACGTGCCTATCGTGCTGGATCTCGGCAATGGTCAAACAATGCAGCCACGCAACTACGACGGTCGCTACCACGGGCCGCTATTGCTGCGCGACGCCCTGGCCAATAGCTACAACATTCCCCCTATTCAACTTGCCCGCGACATCGGCATCCCTACCATTATCAGTACGGGGCGTACTATGGGCATTGAGTCGCTGCAGCAGCCGCCTGGATATTACGGATTGGCCCTGACGTTGGGGGGCGGAGAAGTCCCATTGTTGCAAATGACGCAAGTGTATGCCACCCTGGCAAATCAGGGACAGCGCCCCCGGCTAGTAAGCGTGTTGCGCATTGTAGATAGCTTTGGCAACGTTATTTATGACCAGCAGTGGGACCGCGCGCCTGCCGCCAGAGCTATTGACCCGCGCATCGCCTATATCCTGACAGATATTTTGAGCGACAACCAGGCGCGCACGCCAGCCATGGGGGCCAACAGTCCTCTCCGTTTACCGTTCCCCGCCGCCGCCAAAACAGGAACTACCAACGATTATCGGGATAACTGGACGCTGGGTTATACCCCGGGGCTGGTGGTTGGCGTCTGGGTGGGCAACACCGATAATCGCCCTATGCAGACGTCATCTGGCCTCTTTGGCGCGGCCCCCATCTGGAACCGCATCATGCAAGGCGTTTACGCGGACGCGGCTATGCTGGCTCAGCTCAAAGTGAACGGACAGATGCCGCCAGCAGAGTTTCCTCGACCGGCTGGCATAGAAGAACTGCCTGTTTGTTTGCCTGCCGGCACAGGCGGCAGCGCCTGCGTCGCTTCGCGCACCGATTTGTTTATTGCCGGCGGCCCAGCACATGCCGTATCCCGCCTGGGATATGTCCCCGACGTAACCAGCCATCCGGGGGCCTGGACGGTGTCTGTAGCCGCCCTGCCCGCCGACCAGGCGCAAACAATCTGGCAAGCGCAGCCGGCGCTGATTGATGGAACCCGGCCGCCGCTGCCCACGCTGTGCGTCCTCAACAGCGGTCGCCCGGCAGCAGGCGCGGTGGTGCGCCTGATGCTGCCCGTGCCGCCGTTTTATCCTGATGAGGTGCGCGCGCGGCTGTGGGCGCAGGCGCATGGCTATCAGATGGCCCCCACGACAGCCTGTCCAGTCAATGTGGCGCGGGCCAGCGCGCCTGCCGGCAGCAGCAGCGGCAACAGCGACAGTGCAGCAAGTGGGGAGTCTAGCCACAACGCCAGCTATGCCATTTCCTCCCCCTTGCCAGGACAACAAGTCAGCGGTCAGGTAGCCATCATGGGCAGCGCCCGTTTTAACGCCGCCGACATCCAGTATTACAAGCTAGAAATTGGCAGCGGCGCCAACCCCACCGCCTGGATCACCTTTGGCGCAACCCACAGCCAACCGGTCAGCAGCGGCGTGCTGGAGCAGCTAAACGCTGCCGCGCTGCCGCCCGGCGACTATGTTATTCGCCTGGTTCTCGTTGGTCACGATGGCAACTTCCACAACCCGTACCAGGTGCCTATCAAGATTGCGCCCTGACTTGGTCAGGCTCCCAATCGTTTTGTGACCTGTTAGAAATGAGATACTATTCTTATCGGCATTGCTTTCGTGTTTGCACATTTCGCAGTAGGAGAAATCACAGATGAAAAAAACCCCCTTGCTTTTGTTGATCTTTATGTTGGGTTTGGGCGTGACGTTAATGGCAACGACGCAGCCCGCCCCTGCAGGCGATTTGCGACAGGCGACGGATTCCCGCTTGCTAGTTGTACGCGCCTACTTTAGCGATCCGCAAATGGTGGCGGATCTTTCCACCTGGACTGAACCCTGGGAAGTTAACTACGAACGGGGCTACGTTGTTCTAGGCGTTACCCGCAGCGAGTATGATCACCTGGTCATTGCCGGGTTCGACGTGGAACTAGACGCCGAATTGACGGCGCAGTTCAGCCGTCCCAACGTGCCGCTGCCAGGGCAGGGTGAAGACACCATTCCCGGCTATCCATGCTACCGCACCGTGGAAGGCACGTTCAATACTGCCGCCTCGCTGGCGGCTGCGTATCCTAACCTGGCGACGTGGATGGACGTTGGCGACAGTTGGGAGAAAGTCACCCCTGGCGGCAACGCTGGCTATGATATGATGGTCTTGAAACTGACGAACAATGCCATTCCCGGTCCCAAGCCCGTCATGTTTATCACGTCTGCCATTCATGCGCGGGAATACACCACAGCAGAGTTGATGACCCGCTTTGCCGAATACCTGGTTTACAACTACAACGTTGATCCCGACGTGACCTGGGTGCTGGACAATCATGAGGTTCACCTCATGTTGCATACAAACCCGGACGGGCGTAAATATGCCGAGACAGGTCTTTCCTGGCGCAAGAATACCAACAACAACTACTGCGCCAACACCAACTCGCGCGGCGCAGACCTGAACCGCAACTTCGAGTTCTTGTGGGGCTGCTGCGGCGGTTCCAGCGGCAGCGAATGCAGCGAAACCTATCGCGGCGCTTCGCCTGCTTCTGAGCCGGAAGTGCAGTCGGTGCAGAACTATGCACGCAGCATCTTCCCTGACCAGCGCGACGATCCCATCAACGATCCGGCGCCGCCAGACGCCACCGGGCTGTACATTGATGTCCACAGCTACAGCGAACTGGTGTTGTGGCCCTGGGGTTTCACGCAGACCCCCACAGGCAATGCCACTGCCCTGCAGACGCTGGGGCGTAAGTTTGCCTACTTCAATGATTACTTCCCGGAGCAGGCTATTGGCCTTTACCCCACCGACGGAACCACCGACGATTTCATGTATGGCGACATGGGCGTTGCAGCTTACACGTTTGAACTGGGTACTTCTTTCTTCCAAAGCTGCTCCACTTTCGAGAACCAGATTCTGCCAGACAACATGGAAGCGTTGAAGTACGGGATGAAAGTGCCGCGCACGCCGTATTTGACACCCGCCGGGCCAGAAGCCTTGAACGTGGCTGTCTCTAACGGCATGATCAACCCTGGCGACCCGGTGGTGCTGACAGGTGTTGTCAATGATGCGCGCTTCAGCAACAACAATGGCGTCGAACCGACGCAAAACATTGCGGCAGCGGAGTATTACATTGATACGCCGCCGTGGGATGGGGGCACACCCATCACCATGCAGCCGTCTGATGGTAGTTTCAACAGCCCGGCGGAAGGCGTGACGGCTAACGTGAACACCAACAGCCTGCCGGGTGGGCGACACCTGCTCTATGTGCGTGGCCGGGATACAGCCAACAATTGGGGGCCAGTCAGCTCCGTATTCCTCTATGTTTTGGGCGGCAATGAAGGCTCCGTTGACGGTTACCTGACCGATTCGCTAACGGGCGAACCGTTAGGCGGCATGGTGTATGAGCCAAACCTGGGTATTTCCACCAACAGCAACCCGGCGACGGGCTTCTACTCCCTCTCCCTGCCTCAGGGAACCTGGATGATTCAAGCCAGTGCGGAGTACCACGAAGATGCCATCATCCCCAATGTAACGGTTACGGACGGCAACGTCACGCCGCTAAACATTGCGTTGGATCCTACACCGGGGCTGGGCTTACCAGCTGCAGTTTCTGCCCAATTGCCCCTAGGGCAAACAACACAGGAAGTTCTGCGGATTGATAACCTGGGCAACCTGCCATTGACCTGGCAGTTGAAGGAAATTGATGGCGGCTATGAGCCGCCGGCGACGACGGCGCTTTCGGTGCTGTTGGTAGACGACGATGATAACTCCCCCAATGTGCGGCCTTACTACGAAGCGGCGCTGACCACGCTGGGGATCAGTTACAGCGTGTTCGATGTGGGCGGTGGCTCTGGCAATGGGCCAACGGCAGCCGCTATGAGCGCCTACGACATTGTGATCTGGTTCTCCGGCGATCAGTTTGGCACGCCGGCCGAAGCCGGGCCGAATGCGACAGACGAAGGTCAACTGACCACCTACCTGAATGGCGGTGGGCGTCTGTTCTTGAGCAGCCAGGATTACCACTATGACCGGGGCCTGACCTCGTTCATGCAGAATTACCTGGGTGTGGGCAGCATGAGTGACGACAACGGCAACTACACTAGCGTCACCGGTCAAAACACCTTTGCGGGTCTAGGGCCGTACCCATTAAGCTATCCGGGCACAGATTACTCTGACCCGGTAAACCCAAACGCCAATGCCCAGGTTAGCTTCCTGGGGAACAATGGGAACAATGCCGGCATCTACAACGACAACACCGTCTTCTTCCCATTCATGTGGGAAGGCATCCAGAATGCCAATGCCGGCAACGGCGTGCAATCCCTGGAAGCCATTCTGGATCACCTGGTGCCGCCAGAAATCGTCTGGCTATCTGCCAGCGTCACCAGCGGCACCATCCCTGGTGGCGGTCACACGGACGTCATCCTGACCTTTAGTTCTGAACCGCCAATCTCCCAGAATGGTCTCTACACAGGTACAGTGCGTATCCAGAGCAACGACCCGGCGCGTCCCTTTGGCGACGTAGCCGTCTCCATGAATGTGACGGATACACCCACTGCGTACACGCTCAATTATCAGTACGCCATGAACAATGGGCAAAACGGCAGCGGCACTTACTATCTCTACCAGGGCGGCACTTTCAGCGATAGCGCTGGCGGCGGCGGCGTCTGGGTAGAACAGGCAAATCCGCACCGTCTGTACATGCTGCATCAGAACTCGCAATGTAACGCGCTATCCATTGGCGCGTTCCCTGGCGGCAACACCATCTATGGTTACCGCATGTGCCGCGACGGTTCTGGGGTGCGGGGTGTGTGGACTTCCACGATTGTGGCCAGTCCAGAGTAAGCAAACCAGGAACTGCCGGGCAGTCAGGCTGTCAGGCAAAGTAACCTGATCGCACAGATGTAATAAAACACGCCGTGTTATGAGCTCATAACACGGCGTGTTTTATTTGGAGAGACTGGAGCAGTCTTGAAGACCGCTCCAGTCTGGGACGAACTGTCTCGTATGTCTTAGTTCTTGACGTTGCCGCTGCCGGCGCCTGCTGTGTTAAGCAGGGTGGCCACAACGCCCGACCAGGTGCCAGAAGCGCTGGAGCCGCTGCGGCAGAACATCTGCCCGGCGAGGACGCCAGGCCCCGTGTACGTGCCCACAAACAGGGCGCTACATGGCGCGCCGCTGTAACTCAAGAACAGCAGATTGTTTGCCTGCTGATAGACCCAACTGCCGCCATTGCCGGCAGCATCCACGAAACTGCCAGGGATGAACAAAACCCAGGTGCCGGAACCCGTGGCGCCCGTGTTCCATTCATAGTCATAATCAATGACCGAGGAAATCTGGTAAGAGGGCAGCCAGGGTTGGTAGCCCACGTTGTTGCTGATCTCGTCGCCGAGACCGGTGGGGTTAAAGGTCGGATGGTAAGGCCCGGACGGGTCGCCCCACCAGTTGTTGCGCGCCGAGATAGCCACAGCACCGCCATTGAACAGCCCATAAATGGCATTGCCGCTAATGTTGTTCAGGAAGACGACGGGACCAGAATCAGCATGGTTCAGGAAAATACCGTCTTGCAGACTGTTGGTGATACTACAGCGGGTAACGGACAGCGCATTGGCGCGGCTGCGCAGGTTGGCGTTAGCGCCATCTGCGGCGAAGCTGCCGCCAAAGCGGATCACGCAGTTGTCCAGCGTGCCGCCGGGGCTGTTCTGGTGTAGATACAGCCCCCCCCAGTCGCCAGGCGAACCGGTGGTGGCATTGCCGTCATTGTTGGTGTCGCCGCCAGGGCCATCATCTTCCAGAGTAGTAAAGATAATGGGCTGGGCCGGCGTGCCATCGGCGGTCAGTGAGCCGAAGACGTGCAGATCAATGGCTGGGGACTGCGCCTTGACGATGGTGTTGGGGGACAGCACCAGGCTGCCACCGCTCAGGACGACCAGATCGTCGTCCATGACCAGCGGCAAATTGCTCTGGCTGGCGCTGGAAACGGTGAAACTGCCGGCAATGCTGCCCGACATAGCCACGCCATTCGTTGCATTGTTGTTCGTGGTGTTGCCGTTGAGGATAAGCTGGCCTGCGCCGCTAAAGGCCTCAATTTCTGCCGCTGCACCTGCGTTGTTCTCAAACGTGTTTGTTTGCAGCAGGTGTGTCGCCGTACCAGACGAAATCCAGGCAAACAATCCAGGGCCGTTGTTGTTGCGGAAGGCGTTGTTCTGGAACACATAGCTAGCCGTAGCATTGGCCGCCACCGTGTGCACGCTTTCCTGGGCAGAAAAGCGGAAGACGCAGTTAGTGACAGAAAGCGAGGCGTTATCGCTGCGCAGGTTGGCATTGGCCCCTTGCGCAGCGCTGCTGCCGCCGTAAGCCATGAAACAGCGATTGAGCGTGTTATTGACGCTGCCTTGATGGAAGTAGAGGCCGCCCCAGTCGCCGGGTGCTGGGCTGCTGGCGCCGCCGTCATTATTCGTGTCGCCGCCAACGGTGTCGTCACGGAAGGAGGTGAAATAGATAGGCGCAGCCTGCGTGCCATTGGCGGAAAGCGTGCCAAACAACTGCAAGTCAGCGGCGCTATCCCGACCTTTAACCACACTACCCGGTGACAGGGAGAGCGTGCTGCCAGCGCTTACTACCACGTCTCCTTGTAGTACGGTAGCGAAATCAGTTTGCGCCGTGTTGTCTACCGTCAACGTGCCCAGGATTGAACCAGATATAGCCAGGCCCTTCACCGCATTGCCCGTCGCTGTATTGGCGTTCAGCGTCACCGAGCCGCTGCCGTTACTCAAGACGAGACGCGCAGCGGCATTCTGGTTGGCAAGGAAAGCGTTGCTGGTGAGGGCGGCGGTGGCGGCGGCGTTGGAGGAGAGGATTTCCAGGCCATTGTCGCCGTTGCTCTGGAAGGTGTTATTATTGAGGGTAAAGGTGCGCCCACCGCTGTTGCTAATCAAATAGGCGCCATCCGCCGCCGAAGCGCGCATGGAGCAAAGCGAGACGGTGAGACTCGCGTTGTCGCTGCGCAGATTGGCGTTAGCCCCCTGCGCGGCGTTGCTGCCGCCATAAGCAATGACGCAGCGGCTGAGGGTGTTGCCGGCGCTGCCATCATGGAAATAGAGGCCGCCCCAATCGCCAGGGGCAGGCGTGGTAGCATTGCCATCTCCATTGGTGTCGCCGCCGACGCTGTCATCTTTGAGCGACGTGAAGACGATGACCTGCCCCGGCTGCCCGGCGGCGGTCAGACCGCCAAACACCTGCACGTCTACGTTGCTATTGCCGGCTTTGACGATACTGTTCGCAGACAGAGAGAGCGTACTGCCAAAAGGAA
>CAYQYJ010000059.1:0-8510 GCA_964421605.1 uncultured Ardenticatenaceae bacterium
ATTGCCCGTTGCTGAGGCGTGGCCGCAGCGTTGTTGCCCCCATTTTTCACACTATTGGGGTAATGTCAAGAGAGTGGCGCACTCTTTAAGCGGGTTGCACTCTGGATAACGAAAAGACCTGCGCCGCGGCTAGAGGCAGCGACGCAGGTCTATGCAGTTGACAAAGTGAAGCGCGCCAGTTGGGAAACACCGGACAGACAAGGCCAGGGCTGCCTGTCCGGCATACGCGCCTCAGAAAGGGTTACACGTTAACTACTGTGAACACCAGCCCAGCGTGGTTTGCATCACGGGGCCGCGCCCGGCTGCCGGCAGCGCTTCAAAGGGATAACCCAGGAATATAGCGCTGTGTGTGCCGCTGCGCACTGCCGCGCTGCCCTGGTTGCCGGTGAAGCTCGTCGCCGCGCCAGCCGCCGGCGTCAGCCGGTCGCTGTAGTTGGTGAACGGATAAGCCAGCGTGTAGGGGCCGAGGCCGGCATACACGTCCGCGCCGGTGACCGTCGTCTGGCTGACGTCGCTGGTCGCCGAAGCAATGCCCAGGTGGCTTTGCATGAAGGCGGTCACGCCGCGATCCCAGACGTAGTCCTGGCTGCTGATGAACAGGCAGCCGTTGGCGTTCAGGTAGGTTGCCAGCGCGGCTTCGCCCGCCGCACCGGGACCCGCCGAGCCGCCAAACTCGTCGCCTGTGAACCAGATAACAACTTCATATTGCTGCAAGTATGCTGCATCGGGTTCGTTGTCGCTGTTGGCTGTGTCCCATACGTCATACCCCAGACCCAAACCGTCCAGCACGGCGGTGTAAGTGCCGCGCACGTCAGGAGCGTTGTCGTCATCGTCCACGACGAGGATGGGCGGGATGTCTTGGGTGCGGAAGAAACCGAACTGGGCGAAACTGCCCGCGCCGCACGGGTTGTAGGCGCGCACCGACCAGGCGTAGATGGTCAGCGGATCCAGGGGCGCGCCAAAGGTGTAGCTGGTATCCTGCGTCACGGCGTATTGCAGCGCGCCGCTGCTCAGGTTCTTGACGACCAGGAGATACATTGCACCCTGGCTGGCAGCGTTCCACTGGAACGCGGGAACCAGCGGTTGGTCCACGCCGATGGGATAGATGAGGGTGGGCGTGCCGGGGGCGCTGTTGTACAGGTTCAGGGCGACCGGGGTGCTGTGCGTCTTGGCTTCGGGGTCGGTGCCTGTGCCTGTGATGGTCATTGCATAATTGCCGGCAGGAGCGCTGCCGGTGTTGCCAATGGTGAGTGTGCTATTGCCTGGCGGCAGAACAGCCGGCGGCGTGAAGTTAACGGCGGTGCCGGGCGGGTTGCCGGTCAGGCTAAGGTTGACAGGGTAGTTGTAGCCCAGAATCTGAGCCAGATCAATGGCATACTGCGCGTTGCTGGGGGCGCAGATGGTGCGCGCCGCGGGCGCTGCCGTAATGGTGAAGTTCGGACCGCCGCGCAGAATCGCTTCTTCGACCGCTGCCAACGAGTCAATGGTGCCAAAGCCCCAGTCGTTGTTCGGGCCGTCAACGTAGTTGCCGCCGCAGTTAGAGCCGCCCTGACCAACCAGGCGGATGGCGGTGTCATTGATGGCGTCGTAGGTCTCGGCAATGTCGCCGCGCAGCGCCGGGCTGGCGGACCACATCAAGCCGATGAGGCCGGTGACGTGCGGGCCAGCCATGCTGGTGCCGCTCCAGGCTTCATACGTGCCGCCGGGGACGGAGGAACGAATCGCTTCACCCGGCGCCATGACATCGGGGAAGTAATCATTGGGGTACAGGTCAGACGGGCCGCGGCTGCTGAAGCCGGTGATGGTGCCCGGCAGAACGCCGCCCGTGTGCTGCACGGAACCGGTGGTGATGACTTGCAGATAGTCGCCGGGGGAGCGCAGGGAGGCGCAGCCGGTGCCTTCGTTGCCAGCGGACACTTCCACGGCAATACCAGCCGCCTGCAGCGCCGCAATTTCATCTTCAAACACCGGGTTGTTGCCGCCCCAGTAGCCCCAGGAGTTGGTAACCGCGTCGGGGGCCATGTCTGGGTCCGGGTTAGCGCCGCTCAAGTCCCACGGCGCCAGGTCCCACTGGAAGCAGGTGGTGAAACTCAGGTCGGAGCCGGAGCCGCCATCTGTCATGTTTTTGCAGTGGATGGTCGTGGCGCCAGGGGCCATACCAATCTGGTTGCCGCTGCCATCATCGCCGACCATGGTGCCGGTAGTGTGGGTGCCATGGCCGTAGCCGTCGCCCGGAACCATCGGGTAGGTGCCGGTGGCGTCCCACCAGTTGTAGTTGTGGTTGGCAGTGACGCCATCCCAACCGCGATATTGGTTGATGATGGCCGGGTGGTTCCAGGAGAGACCGGTGTCGTTGCCGGCCAATACGGTACCTTCGCCATCATACCCCAAAGCCCACACGTCGTCCGCGCGGACGAAGGTCAGGTTGGGTTCGATGACCAGGGCGTCGTCTGCCGCCGGCTGCATGTCTACGGGGGGTTGTAGTTGGAACTGCTGGTTAGCCGAGATCTTGGCCACGTCGGGGCGGGCGGCAATGCTCAAAACAGTGTTGAGGTCGCCGGCAGCCACGTAAATTTTATTGGCGATGTAGAACGGGGTGTACGCGACGCCCTGATCAGCCAGATATTGGCGCAGTTCTTTTTGTGTCCGCTCGGCGGTGTCCCGCAGCGCGTCAAAGACAAACTGGCCCTTGGCTTCTTTGGTGGGCAGGTTCGCGGCTGGGCTCAGGTCAGCTTTTTCAGTCATCCAGACGAAGAAATCAGTCTGGCCGGCTTCAGCCAATGCGTTCAATACATCGGCGTCTACCTTGCTCTCATATTTGCTCAAATCTTCAGGAGTGGTTGCATTGCGCGCCGCCAGGGCGCTGCCGCTGAGAACAACGGTCAGCAGCGCCAGCAGGGTCAGCAACCAGGAAAGACGGGTTTTCATTTAACAATTCTCCTACACTAACTTAATGGGGGATGAAGAAAAGCGTTCCAGCGACAGGGCGCAGATTGAGCCAGGGCATTGGCTCAGCATGGGAAGCTTTTCCTGGAAGTAAGGGTATGTTTGTCAATTTTAGATCCTGGCATCACCTCCTCTTGCGGATAGAGACCTTTGCATTTGGTCACTCAAAGGGGTTATTAGCGTATTGTCTAACACGCCTCTCATTTTAACCTATCTTTCCTATTTGCTCAACGTATTGGGGTAGGAATCGGCAATTTTCAATTTGAATGGGTTTGGGACTTTTGGGGGGGAGTCGCCCTAACCCCCAACCCCCTTCCCGAGGGGGAAGGGGGCTTTCGGTCGAGGGCGAGGGAGCACAGCGCGCCCCCTCGCCCTCGATTGTTGGTGGGGTTCGTTTGCCCTGTCCTCCAACCTCCTTCCCTGGCGATGGGACGGGATTACCCGATTATTGTCTCAATGTGGTAGCGCTGCACTTAATCATGGTGGGTGTCAGCCCCGCCGCAGGCGGGGCCGACACCTATTTTTATGGGCAATTTTGCCCACGTTGATGAGGGTATGGGCGGGTTGGCAACCCGCCCTACGGGAGGGGATTATGGGTTAAGTTGGTTGGTGAGGGTGTAGATTTGTTGCATGATGGTTTGGGCTTCGGGCGGGGTGGCCGGGCGGGGGGCGCCGCCGAATTGGACAATTGCCGGCACAAACTCCAACATCTTCACCCCCTCCCCGTCCAACCATACCCGCAAAATAACCGTTTCTGGGGGACCGTCAATCTCAAAGGCAAAATTGCCCAATCCATAAGCAATCACCCCGGCAGGCAAAAACTGCACACCCTGTAAAATGTGGGCATGGTGGCCGATGACCAACTGCGCTCCCGCCTGGGTGGCAGCCAGGGCGGCGGCGCGCTGCGGTTCGCTGGGCTGCACCTGATACTCATACCCGCTGTGCAGCATCACAATTACCAGGTCCGCCTGCTGCCGCGCCGCCGCCACGTCGGCGGCAATCACCTCCGGCTCTCCCCAGGCCAGCCCCGGCGCGGTGTCCGTGGCTGCCCAACTGCGGGTGTCGAAGCCATTCCACTCCACAGGCACGTTCACGTAACCCAGAAACGCCAGCCGCAGCCCATGACGGCTCAAGATGAGGGGGGCGTGGGCGGCGGCGCGGTTGTCGCCCGCGCCCACCACGCCAATGCCCTGCGCCTGTAACAATCCCATTCCTTGCTGCAAGGCGGCTGCGCCGTAATCCATGGCATGGTTATTCGCCAGCGAAACTACGTCAAAGCCCGCGCGCGCCAGCGAGACGGCGGCGACCGGCGGCGCTTGAAACGGGTAACTCTTGACGGCTGGCTCGCCAATGTCCCCCAGGGAGGATTCCAGGTTGCCAATGGTTAAATCCGCTGCTTGCAGTTCCGCCAGAACGCTGATAAAGGGTACGTCTAGTTCGCCCAACGTCAGGCGGTAGCCTAGCGAACGATCCAGCATCAGGTCGCCTACGGCTGCCAGCGACACCAACGGCGCTGGCGCCAGCCAGGACGCCAATTGGGGCGTTAAATGCGCCGCCAGCAGCGCCATAGCTGCCGGCTCATTTCCAATCAGCGACCATTGTTGTTGGGCGGGATAATCCGCTGCAAACGGCAGCCGCCCGTCTAGCCGTACCGCCTTCAACGGTGGACGCAGGTCGCGCCAGGGCAGCCAGCACGGGGCGGCAGCGGCAGCGGCGGCGCACTCAGGCAGGTGCAATCCCTGCGCCTCAGCCCACGTTTTGTCTGACCAGGCATGGGTAAAAGGAACTGCCAGCGCCAGCGGCTCGCGGCCAATGGGCAGCCCCTGAACCTGATCGCCAGCGGTCAGGCGAATGTCGGCGGCGGGGTTGTCTGCTTGCAACAGCCAGGCGCGTTCAGGCATTTGCGCCGCCGCCTGCGCCGCCGCGGCGGCTATCGCCTCGCGCCAGACGGCGGGGAAAGCGATTGTCAAAGGCTGGGGCGTTGGCGTATGAGTGGGCGTGGCAGATGGCACAGGCGAGGGCGTTGCCGGCAGAACAATGGTGGGGGCAGGCGGCACAGTGGCGACAGCGGCAGGGGAAGCTGTTACCCCTGCCGCCAGTCGCGCCGCCGCTGTGGGCGGCTGGGGCGCGTTGGTTGTAGGCTGGCAGGCCCATAAACCGGGCAGCAGCCACATGAGCCGCCAAAGCGCGCGCAAACGGGTCACGGAATACATGGCAGCGGCAGGTTTTGCAGGGCGTATTCCGTAAAGGAGACGCCCAGGTTTTTCAGGCTGGAAGCCAGTTCCACGCCCACGTAGCGGAAATGCCAGGGTTCAAAATAAAATCCTGTTAGCTCCAATGTGTCGCGCGGGTAACTCAAAGTAAAGCCGTATTGGTGGGCATAATTGGCCAGCCACTGCCCCTCGCTGGTCAGGTAAAAGTAGGTGTGGAATTCAATGTCCGGGTCGCCTACGATGGTGGGCAGTTCCGGCGAGCCAAAGTCCAGGGTTGTGCCCAACTGATGTTCGCTGTGCCCTGGCGGAGCGCTGAGAATGCCCACGCGCTCTGGTTCTTTCTCCAACCATTTCTGATAGGCGATAGCCTGCTGCGCGTAGCTGCGGTAGCCGGAAATGATTTGCGGTTTCAGTCCGGCTGCCTGCATATCCTGGATCATGGCGACCAGGGGGGCGACGATGATCTGGCGCACTTCGGTGGGATAGCCCAGCGTCACGTCGCTGCCCAGGAAATCCGCCAGGGGCGTCAGGTCGCTAGGCGCGGAGCGGCGGCTCAAGCCATACTCGTGCGTCACCAGGGCGAACAAATCGTCGCCGGCGAGCCGTTCGGCGCAGGGCCCGATGGGGGTAGCGGTGGCGGTGGGGGTGGCGGTGGCCGTGGGGCGGGGCGTGGCGGTAGCGGTGGCGGTGGGAATGGGGGTTAGCGTAGGCGGGGGGATGGGCGTGGGCGTGGCTTCCGGCAGGGCAGTTGGCGTCTGGGGGGGCGCGGCGGTAGGCGTGATGGAGATAACGGCAATGCCTGTGGACGGCGGTGGGGCAGACAGCGTGGTGGGCGCGGCGCGGCAGCCAGCCACCAGCCAGGCTAGCAGCAGCAGCCAGATGAAGGGGCGCGTGGCGGGGGAGAATGCCGGCATTCTGCTCACGCTTCCTGCCCCCATCCACCGCCGCCCGGCGTTTCCAGGCGCAGAATGTCGCCGGCTTGCAACTGCAAGGTAGCTTTGCCTGGCAATAGGCGCGCCGCCCCCTGCCGCAGCAGGCTGTTTTGGCCGGGCTGCCCTGGCTGCCCGCCGTGCAATCCATACGGCGACCGGCTGCGTCGCTCGCTGGTCAGGGTGACGGTGACCGGCTGTAAAAATTCCAGCGCGCGCACCAGCCCATCCCCGCCGCGATGTTGTCCGCCGCCGCCGGAGCCGGGCCGCAGTTCGTACGCCGTCACGCGCAAAGGGAAAGCGTATTCCAGCGCCTCAATGGGTGTGTTTAGCGTGTTAGACATGTGTACGTGAATGCCGCTGGCGCCATCCGCCTGCGGGCCTGCGCCCGCGCCGCCGCCAATGGTTTCATAATAGGCGAATGGCCCGCCGCGCCCGCTGCCGCCAAAGGTCAGGTTGTTCATAGTTCCCTGGCTGGCGGCGGGAATCAAGTGCGGCAGCGCCTGCGCCAGCGCGCCAAAAACCACATCTACGATACGCTGCGATGTTTCTACATTGCCGGCAGCCACCGCATGGGGCGGCGCCGGATCGAGCAGTGATCCCGATGGCACACGCACGCTCAAGGGGGCAAAAGCGCCTTCGTTCATGGGCAAATCGGTTTGCATCAGCGCCAGCGCCACGCAGCGCAGGCAGTAAGCGACCGCCGAAATGACAATGGCGGGCACGGCGTTGAGATTGCCAGGGACGGCGGGGGCCGTGCCGGCAAAATCCGCCGTCAGGCTGCTGCCGGCAACGCGCAGGCATACCTGGATAGGCACTGGCTCGTCCGACTGCCCATCGTTGTCCAGATAATCCCGGAACGTATATGCGCCATCGGGTATCTGGTCAATGGCGGCGCGGGTAAGCTTCTCGGCGTAGGCGATCAGGGCCGCGGCGTGGGCGCGCGTTTCAGCGCGACCGTATCGCTGCACAATTTCCGTCAGCCGCCGCGCGCCAATGGTATGCGCCGCCAACTGCGCCGCCAGGTCGCCGCTGCGTTCGGCGGGCGTGCGCACGTTGCGCAGGATAAGCTGCCAGAGGGCGTCGTTGCGGCTGCCGGCATCCACCAGCCGCACGGGGGGGATAATCAGACCTTCCTGGTACAACTCGGTGGATTGGGGCATCGAGCCAGGGGACATGCCGCCCACATCGGCGTGATGGGCGCGGCTGGCGACAAAGAAATCGGGCGTCGCCGGGTCATCTATGAAGACGGGCGAGACCAGGGTGATGTCTGGCAGATGGTTGCCGCCCAGATAGGGATCGTTGAGGATAATCACGTCCCCTGGTTGGAACGGGGCGCAGTGGGCAATGGCGGCGTGGACAGATGCCGGCATAGCCCCCAGATGTACCGGAATGTGCGCCGCTTGCGCCAGCATGCGCCCATCCCCCAGGAACACCGCGCAGCTAAAATCCAGCCGCTCTTTGATGTTTGGGCTGTACGCTGCCCGCTCCAGCGCCACCCCCATTTCTTCCGCCGCGGAGGCGAACAGGTGGTGAAAGATAGACAGGGTCGCCGGGGTGGGCGTCTTTAGGGGGGGAACGTTCATGGTCTGAACCATTTTGCGGCGGATATGGGATGTGTATGCAATAAGGCGTATGCCCTACGCCCCTACGGTTGATCGACAAAGACGGGCAGGTTGCCCAGGGCCATTACCTGCGACCAATCTTCATCCCCTTCGGTGAAGACGGCTGCCACTTGCACGACGCGCCCGTGCGCCGCTGCAATCACCCGTCGCATACCGTTGAGCGTGCTGCCCGTGCTGACCACGTCATCTACCAGGATCACGGCTTTGCCTGCCACCCGCTGCCGATCTTTTTCATCCAGATATAACATTTGCGGCTTGCCTGTGGTGATAGACAACGTTTCCGCGCTGATTGCCTCCCCCATGTAGGGTTTATACGTCTTGCGCAGTACGACGTATGGCAGACCCATCAGCGCGCTCATTTCGTAAATCAGGGGAATCCCTTTGGCTTCCGCTGTCACCAGCACGTCCGCCTGGATTCCGCCTAATCGCTCAGCCAGCACCGCCGCCGCCGCTTTCACGATGTGCGTATCGCCCAACATGTTAAAAATGGCAATTCTGACGCCTGGCGCCACCTCAAAAACAGGCAAATGGCGCGTCAGCCCGGCAATCTGTACCGCGTAAGTATCACGTGTAGACATATTCACTCCTTCTAAAAAAGCAGGGCGATTTTCCAAAATCGCCTGCCCGCCTGATTTTGGAAAATCGGGCTACCTATTTGAAAAATCGGACTACCCAGGGCGCGCCGCATTCATGAAGAACCCTGCTGCATTGGGGTATTTTGGGCGCGTATGCGCCCAAAATACCCTCAAAATGGGCGTCTCCCCGCCGCAGGCGGGGAGACGCCCACACAGCCAGAA
>CAYQYJ010000059.1:8610-12522 GCA_964421605.1 uncultured Ardenticatenaceae bacterium
CCCTCAAAATGGGCGTCTCCCCGCCGCAGGCGGGGAGACGCCCACACAGCCAGAAACAAAGCGTCTGCCATCTGTCACCGATTTTATGAGAAGGAGAGAGACAGGACAAGGGGAATAAAGGCATCGAGGTAGCAGATGCCGTGGCATATGCCGGCAGCCCCATGGGACAATAGGGGCAATTCGTTGCCGCCTGCCTGGATTGTTGTTACAAATAGGCTTTGTATAACCCCTTTGGGATTTTATCGCTAAGAACGCCCACAACGCCCATCCTGCGACCCCGGCGCTCCTGGCGGTGAACAGTCGCGTTTTGCATGGCATGGCTCGTATAACTATCAGGAAGGAAGGATATGACCCGCAAGATTTCCCGTCGCGAATTTTTACGCAGCGCTGGCTTAGGCGCACTGGGGCTGTTGACGCCCTATGTGCTGCTGCGCCCTGGTCGCCTGGGGTGGGCAAACGCCGCCGCCCTCTTTGCCTTTGACCCCAACCTGCCGCCCGAAGATGTCTTTGGCTTGTCGGTCGCCTCCGGCGACCCCACCGCCAGCGGCGTTATTCTGTGGACGCGCATTAACGACGACCAATGGCAGCCCGACACCCAGTTAGCGTTCGAGGTAGCCCTGGACGAGGCTTTTAGCCAGATTGTGGCTCAGGGCGTGGTAGACAGCGCCGACTTCGACGCCAACAGAGATTATACGGTTAAACTTGACCTGGACGGCAGTTTATCCGCTGGCGGCGTCTTCTACTACCGCTTCATTTACCAGCAAACAGCCAGTCAGACGGGCCGCTGCCGCACCTTGCCCGCCGCCAACAGCGCCCCCACCGGTCTGAAACTGGGCCTGCTCACCTGCCAGCATTACACCAATGGCTACTACGGCGCGCTGCACCATCTGGCGCAGGAGGACGTAGATTTCGTTTTGCACGTCGGCGACTTCATTTACGAAAGCGGCAGCACGAACCAGGATTATCCCACTCACGTGCTGCAAATCCCCGGCGGCAGCCCGGCTACCAGTCTGGAAGCGTACCGCTATCTCTACCGCGCTTACCATTCCGACCCGTTCATGCAAGAAGTGATGGCGCGGCACACCTTTATCATTATCTGGGACGACCATGAGATGGCGAACGACTGCTACTGGGATTACGATCTGGACGCCCCTGGCGCGCCCGACCATCCCTTTGCCGGCAATCCGGCAGCGTTGACGCAGTTGAAGCTGGAATCGCAGCGCGCCTGGGCGGAGTACGTGCCGGCGCGTCCCCAGATTGATCCCAACGCGACGCACCCGCACGATTACCTGACCATTTACCGCCGTTTCCAGTTTGGCGACCTGGCTGACCTGTTCATGACGGATGAGCGCACTTACCGTACGCCCCATCCTTGCGGCGAGTCCACCATTGGCGGACGCTACGTCAGTCTGGGCTGCCCCATGCAGTCGGATCCCGCGCAGATGATGCTGGGACAGGCGCAGCATGATTGGCTGGTGGATGGCTTGGTCAATTCGCCCGCTATCTGGAAGCTGTGGGGCAATGAGGTCATTCAGATGGAGTTAATCATTCCCCGCCCGCAAAACCCCAACGGCGATATTTTCCTGAATCTGGATGCCTGGGATGGGTATGAGTATGAACGGCGGGACGTTTTGACGCAGGTGCGGGATGCCGGCATGAAAAACCTGGTCGTCCTCACCGGCGACTTGCACGCTTATATGGCTGGTTATCTCAAAATTGATTACGCCGACCACAACAACACCGATCCCAACAACGTCGTTGGCGTGGAGTTTATGACGCCTGCCGTCACCTCCTCCAACGTGGGCGAGGTATTGGCTGACCTGGGGCTGCCCTTTGAGATTGGCGAAGGGCTGGTGCGGCTGCTCAATCCTCACGTGCGCTTCTTTGACGGCTACCATTGGGGGTATTCCGTGATTGAAGTTACCCGCACTTTCTGCGAATACCGCACCTACAGCGTAGACAAAACTGTAGACAGCCCCGCCGCTGCCCGCACGCTGCTCAAACGCCTGCGCGTCCTGCGCGACCGCACGCGGTTGTGGGATTTGACCAGCCTGCCGCAATAAGGGTTGGCGGGTAAAGGGGGCGGGTTACAAACCCGCCCCTACGCAGGCGTGTCATTCCGAACCCCTTCGGTAAACTCAGGGCGGGCTCTGAGCTTGCCGAAGGGGAGGAATCCCTACGGCGCTGGCACAATATGGCGACTGGCCGGGGAAGGCGGGTTGCCAACCTGCCCTACGGGGATAGCAGTTCTTCTTCACTCAGGAGGGGCGGGGAGGGTGGCATAAATGCCGGCATCTCCCCCGGATACTCTCCCGTCTCATACCCCAACATCAGCAGATGCAAATTGTACGACAAGATAAACCCCTCATCGTGCGACAGGGCAAAATCCTCGCCATACTGCCCGCCGGCCCAGCCGTCCCATTCCGACACGGGGATGATGTAGCCAATAAAATCATTCGTCAACCCAAAGAAGAACTGAAAGTCATAAGGCGCAAAGCCCGGGTTGTTGACTAGCGGCGGCTCTGGCGGGAAGGCATCAAAAGGGGGAACCCCAATGGGTTCAATGCCGCCCACCAGCAGTTCGGGGTACAACTCCCCCCCCACCGTCAAAATCGCCGCAGGCCCTATGCGCACGAAATTCGTCTCCGTGTTCGTGTATTTGGCTAGCGGATTGGTGCGCCGCCACTCCTGCGGCGGAATCTCAAACTGGCGCACCATCTGCTTGGGGATGCGGTTCAGCGCCTGTCCCAAAATTAACGCCTTATTCTCCACGGGCAGATAAAATTCGCGCGTGCTAAACTGCAGCGGCGGCAGCGTCTGGTAGGTAGCCACAATGTCGTTTGGCCCCGGGTTGGCTAACTGCGCCATTAGCCGCTGCGTCAACTGCCGCCCCACCGCTTCCGCCTTCTCAAAGCTGTCGTCCGGCAGGTCGGGCAGCACGTCCCCGCCGTTGCTGGAAAGCAAGCCGCCAATCGCCCCGTTCACGAAAATGCCGGCGCCGCCATAATTCTCCTCTATCTCATCCACCACCCACTTCACAAAATCCGCCGTCATCGCCTGGTTTTCCGAGCCAAGCACTTCCGGGTGGCTGGCCCAGTTTACCAGGGTGGCTACGGGTTCGCCGCCGCCGTCGTGGAAGACGATCAGGCGGGCATACGGGTCCCACACTTGCGGCGTGCGCGAATCCTGCACCAGGTCATCCAGCAGCGGGTCGTGCTGGATATTGGCGAAAGTCACGCTGACGGGCGTGCGGCTGTCCCACGCCTGCTGCGCCGCCGCCGTCGCCTGCGCCGCCAGGTAATCCATATAATCCTGCGGGCGCGGGTTGCCAAACGGCGGGCTGCCGGCGCCGCCCCAGATGCCAATGGTGTCTGGCCCTTCATGCTGGTGCGTGGCATGGATGAGAATGTGATCCGCCAACTGCGGCAGTTGCGCCGCAATCACCCCCTGGATGGCGTCCGCGTCATCCGACGTGATGCCTAACAGGTCAAAGGTGACGATAGCCAGGGGCGTGCTGCCATCGTCAATAATCAACACCCGCGTCATCAGCGGGTCGTTAACCGACGTCGCCGCCCGAAACGCGCCATACCCCGCCATCCAATAAATGCGCGTTTCCCAATCCGTTGGCGTCACGTCCGCCTTGCCCGCCCCGACCTGATATACTACCTGTACTTCGCTGGCTTCTGCCGGCATCTGCCCCCGCACTGTCCCCAGCACCGCCAACGCCAGCGCGATTAGCCCACCTGTCAATAACAACCGACGCCACATACCTGTCTACCTCCTCAATTAACCATTCATCATTCACCAATTCACCAATTAACCATTTTCTCCCCTCCCTCCCATTTTATGTTCCTTTCCCCAAAATGCGAAGCATTCAGCTACAATAGATGATCTCACGCGGAGACGCGGAGG
>CAYQYJ010000059.1:12622-13679 GCA_964421605.1 uncultured Ardenticatenaceae bacterium
CACGCGGAGACGCGGAGGACTGCGGAGACGCAGAGGGCGCGGAGAAAAAATGTAGGGCAAACTGTCAGTTTGCCTGCTCTCTAAAAGTGAAGGTCAGGACAGGTATGATGCGACGGGTTTTGCTTCTTCTATTGTTGGCTGTGGGCAGCGGCGTCACCGTTATCAATGCGGCGCAGTTGCCAGGTACGGCGCTGGTTCAGGGGGTTGAGGGACACGCCCAGGCTTATCCCCTCTCTTGCGAATCCCGCTCGGCGGCGGACCTGGCGGCTTTTTGGGGCGTGCACGTGGGCGAGGCGGAATTTTTAGCCAGCCTGCCCCGTTCCGACAACCCGGACGTGGGCTTTGTGGGCAGCCCGCATGGGGCCTGGGGGCGCACGCCGCCGTATGATTACGGCGTCCATGCCGAACCGGTGGCGCAGCGGCTGCGGGCGTATGGGCTGGATGCCGCGGCTTATCGCGGTTTGGGGCTGGATGATTTGCGCGCCGAGGCTGCCGCCGGGCGACCCGCCATTGTCTGGCTGGTGGGGAACGTGTGGGCGGGCGCGCCGCAGGTGTATACGGCGGCAGACGGGCGGCAGACGACGGTGGCCCCGTTTGAGCATACCTTTCTCTTTGTGGGGTATACGCCAACGAGCGTGGCGCTGATAAACGCCAGTAACGGCCAGACGGAATATTATCGCACTGCCGATTTTCTCACTTCCTGGGCTGTGTTGGGCAACATGGCGGCGCTGGCGCGCGGCCCGGCCAACGCGGCTGCGCCGCTGCCGGCTGTGGGCGGGGCAGCCTATACCGTGCAGGCGGGCGACCGGTTGGCTTCCATTGCCGTCCGTTTTAACACCACCTGGCCGCTGCTGGCGCAACTAAACCAACTGCCGCCGCCGTATACCATCTACCCCGGCCAGACGCTGCGCCTCCCCGCGGAGGCCACCGACAGCGGCGGCGCGGTTGTTACCAGCAGCGCCCCGGCGGCGATTAGCGCCTATACTGTCCAGGCCGGGGAATACCTGGCGCAAATTTGTCGCCGTCTGGGTTTGGATTGGCCGGCGGTGGCGCGGCT
>CAYQYJ010000060.1:0-13306 GCA_964421605.1 uncultured Ardenticatenaceae bacterium
GCAATTTTGGGCGCAGACGCGCCCAAAATTGCCCAAAGCCGATGCCTTTTTGCCCACTTTGTGGGGACGATAGGCGGTTGAAGAGATCGCCACGATTTACTGGGGTGATACCGTTACAAGTCAGAAACGCGATTTTGGAAAATTGCGCGACGGGGCGCGATTTTGGAAAATCACGTTACGGTGGAAGGTGGCGAACGTTTGGGTATAATGGCGCGTCATGCAAGAGCGCGCTGGATGGCGGCGGATAAGAGCGCCGCAGGAAATGGTGAAGGCGATTGCCAGGCTGAGTCCGGCGCTGGCAGCCAGCCTGTATGGTGGACGGCTGCTGGCGGAATGGGCGCGAATGCCAGGATGGGCAGCGGTGTTATGCCTGCTGCTGCTGACGGGCTGGCTGGCTTACCGGAAACCGCTGCGCCAGACTTGGCCAGCCTGGGGGCTGGCAGGGTATATCTTTTACACGGAGCCAGACCCGCGCGCCGCCGGGCTGGCTGCCGCCGCCGTTTTGCTGTTAGCCATTTTTAACGAGCGACCGAAAGCGCCAGCCTGGTTGGGGAGGAATTGGATGTGGGCGGGCGGCGTTTTTGCCGGCGCGCTTCTTCTCTACAGCCAGACAACAGCCAGGGGTATTTTACCAGCAGATAGCGGGGAATTCCAACTAGTGGCGGCGCGGCTGGGGGTAGCCCATCCGCCGGGGTTTCCGTTGTATACGATGCTGGCGCATCTGGCGGCGCAAATGCCGGCAGGGGACGCCATCGCCCAGCGCATCAACTGGCTGTCCGGGTTGATCAGCGCCGCCACGCTGGGGGTGGTATATCTGAGCGGCGCGGCGCTGACGGGGCGGAAAAGCAGCGGCTTGCTGGCTTGCCTGGCGCTGGGGACGTCCACCACGTTTTGGGCGCAAGCAGGGATGGCTAATGTGCGCAGTCTGACGGCGTTCTTTGCCGCCGCGGCCCTGTATGCCTTGATTCGCCTGGAACAACAACTGCGCGCCAATCCTTCCCCCACTCGCCTGCCGCGACCGCTGCTGCTGTTGGCATTCACGCTCAGCCTGGGCATTTCGCACCACGCTTCGCTGGTTTTTATGGGTGTGGTGTGGGCAGTTTGCGTGTTGTGGTGGATGCCCGCCTTGCTGACGACGCCGCGCCGCTGGCTGCCGCTGGCGGGGGCGGCGCTGGCGGGGCTGCTGCCGCTGGCGTATTTGCCGCTGCGGGCAGCCGCGGGAGCCTGGGGCGCGCCTGCCGACCTGGCTACATGGGACGGGTTCTGGCAGCATGTATTGGCGCGGGGGTTTGCGGGCGATTTCTTTTACTTCCGGCAGCCGGAAATTTTGGGGGCGAGGTTGGGGGTGATGGGGAACGTGTTGGCGTTTCAGTTTTCGCCGTGGCTGCTGGCGGGCATGGCGCTGGGGCTGCTGTGGCTGGGGCGGCAAAACCGGCGGCTGGCGCTGGCGTTGGGGGGCGGCTTTGTGCTGCATACGCTGGTCACGGCGCTTTATCGGGCACCGCAGACGGTGGAGTATATGATGCCGGCGTATGTGCCCCTGGCGCTCTTTTGCGGCTGCGCCCTCAGGATTTTTCCAGACGGGGCGCACACATGGCGGCAGGCGGCGGCGGCGGCGCTGGCGGCGGGGTTGTTCCTGGCTGGCGGCGTGCAAGCCAGGCAGCATTATGGCAGCTTTGCCCTTGATCCTTCGTCGGATGCTGTTGACTACACGAATTATATCCTGGAAGGCGCGCCGCCGGACAGCGTCGTGCTGGCAAACTGGCACTGGGCGACGCCGCTGTGGTACAGCCAGCAGGTGTTGGGAGCGCGGGCCGATCTGGACATTCGCTACGTGCCGCCAGGGGGAGAAGCGTATGGGCAAACGTGGGCTAAGGCGATTCAGGCGGAAATAGCGGCGGGGCGAGAAGTGATTGCCACCTGGTACGACGCCGACGCTTACGCGGCGCTGCCGCCGCCGGAGCCACTGGGGGAAGCTCTCTGGTTCCGCCAGACGCCGCGCACCAGCCTGCCTTCGTCGTTCACGCCGCTTGACTTGCGCCTGGGGAGCGCGCATTTCCTGGGGTATGAATTGCAGCCGGCGACGGGGACGGGGGGGGAGGAAATTGGGTTGACGGTAGCCTGGTCGCCTGTGGGCAGTCTGGCTGCGCCGCTCTCGCTGTTTGCGCATGGGGTGCAAGAGTGGAGCGGCCTGATAGCGCAGGCGGATGAGACGGCGCGGGCGGCAGAGGGGATCACGCTGACGCAGCTTCGGCTGACGCCGCGACCAGGCAGCACGCCGGGAGAGATGAGCGTCCTGTTGGGGGTGGCGGGCGCGGCGGAACCGCCGGCGGCGATTACGGCGGTAACGATTGCGCCCAGTCAGGAAACGCTGTATACGGCGCATCCCGTTTACCGCACCGTCCCCAGCGGGCGACCGCTGCTGCGGCTGGTGGGGTATGATTGGGATACGACTGTGCCTGGGCAAACGCGCCTTTATTTGCACTGGCAAACGGATCAGGGATACCAGACGGAAGTGCGGGAGAATGTGAATCCGGCGGCGCCTGGGCTGCCAGAGTGGTTTGGCCCCTGGGGGCGGTGGCAGCCGCTGCGCCTGGCGCCGCCGGATGGGCAGCATTATGTCCCGTTTGGGCAGGGGATTGTGTGGATTGGCGGCGGGTTGTCGCCCGATGAGGCGTTAGCGCCAGGGCAAACGGTATGGGTAGCGCCGCGTTTTCGCAGCCAGGCGGTGGGGCAGCGGGACGTGGTGGTTTCAGTGCGGCTGGTGGGGTATGAAGCGGATGGGTTCCATTGGGCGTGGTGGGATCTGGCGGATGGCGTGCCGGCATTGGGCGGCATCCCTACCTTAAAATGGATACGCGGCAGCCTGGTGCGCGATCCGCATTGGCTGCAAACGGCGGCGGAGGCGACGCCCGGACAGAGCGTAGAGGGGCTGCTGCGGCTTTATGACGCTTTTAACCAGCGACCGCTGCCTATTCTGGATGAGCGCATTGCGGCGCAGGGGGTGTGGGTGTCGTTGGGGCGGGCTGTGGTAGGGCGGTAGAGAAAGAGGGAACGCAGATTGCGCAGATTAGCTGGATTGCGCAGATTTTGGTGGCTGAGGTGAAGTTGTGGTGTTGGGGTATACTGGTTGGGGAATCTACAGGGTGGTTGCCCGGCAACGGGGTAGGGATTCCTCCCCCTTCGGAATGACGGGGCGAGGCGAGAAGGCGGGCAGGATGCCCGCGCTACTGGAGGCGGGCAAGATGCCCGCGCTACGTGGATGTGGATGGGATTATGCGTGCACAAACGGTAACATTGGTGGGGCTGAATCGGTTCAGCGCTTCAATGGGGTTGGCTTTGAAAAGGCCAGAGGTGAAATTAAGAGTCCTGGGGTTTGATAGGGATGAACGGCTGGCGAAGGAGGCGCAACAGCGGGGTATTCTGGATGAAAGTCGCTGGAATTTGATCAACGCGGTGGCGGAGGCGGATATTGTGGTGTTGTCTGTGCCGGCATCTGAGCTAGAACAGACGCTGCGCCAGATTGGGCAGGATGTTCAGGCGCATACGCTGGTGCTGGACAGTTCGCGGGCCAAAGGATTGGGGCAAAAGTGGGCGGAGACATCTTTGCGGCAGGGGCATTACGTGGGAGTGCGGCCGGTGCTGGCAGCCAGTTTCCTGGCGGATGGGCGCACGGGACTGGATGCCGCAACGCCAGAGTTATTTCGCCAGTCGGTGATGTGTTTAATGCCGGCAGCCCGCGCCGACGAGAAAGCGGTGGAAACTGCCGTCAACCTGGGTCTGCTGCTGGGGGCGCAGCCTTATTTTCTCAGTCCGGAGGAGTACGACAGCCTGGAACAAGGGTTGGACGGCGCGCCGGGGCTGCTGGCGGCGGCTCTGTTTCGGGCCATTACCCAGAGCGCCGGCTGGCGCGACATGCTGCGCTTTGCCGGGGCAGAATTTGCGCTGAGCACGGCGGCGCTGCACCAGCCTGACCTGGGCTACCTGACGATGCAAAACAAAGCGGCGGCGCTGCGCTGGCTGGACAGCCTGATGGGCGAATTACGCGAGCTGCGCCGCCTGATCTATCAAGGAGAGACCGAAACGCTCACCGCCACATTAGAGCAGTTGGCGGCGGCGCGCGCCGACTGGCTGCAGCAGCGGGCGGACAACGATTGGCAGGAGCTGCCCATCCAAAGCGCCGATCCCTTGACCATCCGCGAACGCCTGTTGGGCAGTCGCCCCAAGAAAGAGAAGTAACGCGCCACGCCTCATCATGCCGTCTACTCATTTTAACATCCTGATGGTGGCCCCCACCTCTTTTTTTGCCGACTACGGGGGGCACATTCGCATTCTGGAGGAAGCGCGGGGGCTGCAAAGCCTGGGGCATCGGGTGACTATTGTTACCTATTACCAGGGCAAGGATGTGCCGGGGCTGACTATCCACCGCACGCGCGCCCTGCCCTGGCACGCCAGCTACGAAGTAGGTTCCTCGCGGCATAAGCTGGCGTTTGACGTTTATCTGGCAGCGACGGCGCTGCGGGTGATGGGGCAGGTGAAACCAGACATCGTGCATGGGCATATGCACGAAGGGGCGCTCATTGGCGGGCTGCTGGCAAAGCTGTGGCGCAAACCGCTGGTTTTTGACTTCCAGGGAAGCCTGACGGGGGAGATGGTGGATCACCATTTTCTGAACCCCCAGGGCGCGCTGTACCCCTGGGTGTTTCGCCTGGAAAAAGCGATTGCCAGCCGCCTGCCGGACGCGGTGCTGACCAGTTCGCTGCGGGCGCAGGATTTGCTGGTGGATCAGTTTCATGTGCCTGCCAGCCGGATCCACCCGTTGCCCGACTGCGCCAACCTGGAACAGTTTGACCCCGCCCGCTTTACGGCGGCGCAGAAGCAGCAGCAGCGGCAGCAACTGGGGATTCCACCTGAGCGGCTGGTGGTGGCTTATCTGGGGCTGCTGGCGGATTATCAAGGCACGGATCACCTGCTGCAAGCGGCGGCTCAGCTAAAAAAGAGTGGGCATGATATCCATTTTTTGATTATGGGTTTCCCGCACGTGGATTATTATCAGGCGATGGCTCACGACCTGGATGTAGCCAGCCACGTGACTTTCACCGGGCGGGTGGATTATTATCGCGACGCCCCTGGCTTTCTGGCAGTGGGGGACGTGGCGATTTCGCCTAAAATGTCTCTGACGGAAGGCAGCGGCAAGGTGTTAAATTATATGGCGCTGGGGCAGCCTGTGGTGGCTTACGATACCCCTGTGCATCGGGAGTATCTGGGAGAATGGGGGGTGTATGTGCCTGTGGGGGATGTGGAGGGACTGGCGCAAGCGGTTGCGGCTTTGGGCGCCGACCCGGCGCGCCGCCAGAGGGTGGGGCAGGCGCTGCGCCAGCGCGCCAGCGAGAAATTTAGCTGGCGCGCCGCCAGCCAGACAATTTTGCGTGTGTACCAGGGCTTGACAAACGCTCCGCCCATGTTATAATGTAGTTTCGCGCCATTGTGCATTTCTTTCACAACATGGTGGCGTACATGGACATGAACTCACATATCGAAGCAGCGGGTGCAACAAAGAAGTTGCACCCTTTTGTGATTCAGCCATAGGTTTTTTTTGGCCGTAACCCCTTTATTTTCAAGAGCAGGTGAAACGCACATGCCTCAGAGTTTTACGAAGAGCTACGCACGCACGAAAGACCCGTTAGATTTGCCGCGCCTGATAGACGTTCAGTTGGAGTCCTTCTCGACCTTTCGCGACGAAAGTCTGGCAGAACTGTTCGAGGAGATTTCGCCCATCACCAGTTACAACGGGAATTTGCGCCTGTATTTTCCTTGCAGTCTGCCCGATGTGAAAGGTTTTGATCTCAATTACTGGTTTGGCGAGCCGAAGTACAGCGTGGAAGAATGCGTGGAACGGGATATGAGCTACGCTGCGCCTTTGTACGTCAAGGTGCTGCTGTACAGCACGGATATTGACCAGCCAGTGGTGCAGGATATTTTCATGGGGGATTTCCCTTTGATGACGGATGCCGGCACTTTCATTATCAACGGCACCGAGCGCGTCGTGGTCAGCCAGCTTATTCGCTCGCCTGGCGCGTATTTTGAAGTTCAGGAAGAACGAGCCACCGGGCGTCCGCTGGCTATGGGCAAGCTCATCCCCGACCGGGGGGCGTGGATGGAATTTGAAACGCGCAAAACGGATTACCTGACCGTTAAGTTCAACCGCAAACGCACCGTTCCCGTCACCCTCTTCCTGCGGGCTATGGCGGCGGTGGACGATGGGCTGGGAAATCGCCTGCTGCACACCGGCTCGGATGAAGAGTTGTTGGCGTTGTTTGCGCACGTGGACACCAACGGGGAACACCAGTACATTCAGGGCAGTATTGAGCAAGAACCGGCGTGGGAACCGGAACGATCCTTGCCCGAACAGGCTTTGATTGAGTTCTACAAGCGCATGCGCCCTGGAGACCCGCCGACGCTGGACAACGCCCAACAATATTTGTATGAGCAGTTGTTCGACAAGCGGCGTTATGACCTGGCGCGCGTGGGGCGGTACAAATTAAATAAGAAGCTGGCGCTGCACGACGTGGTGCCGCTGGAGCATCGCACCATTACGCAGCACGACATTGTGCGGCTGGTCGAGCGCATGATCATGATCAATAACGGTCTGGAAGGGCCGGACGACATTGACCATCTGGGCAACCGCCGCGTGAAAACGGTGGGCGAACTGCTGCAAGCCAAGCTGCGCGTGGGGCTGCGGCGCATGGAGCGGGTGGTGAAAGAGCGTATGTCTATCCGTGAATCGGATTCGATTACGCCGGTCACGTTGATCAACATTCGCCCGGTGGTGGCCGCTATTCGGGAGTTCTTTGGCAGCTCGCAATTGAGCCAGTTTATGGAGCAGGCTAACCCGCTGGCAGAGTTGACGCACAAGCGCACCCTGTCCGCCCTGGGACCGGGCGGTCTGCGACGGGAGCGGGCCGGCTTTGAGGTGCGCGACGTGCACCACAGCCATTATGGGCGAATCTGCCCCATTGAAACGCCGGAAGGGCCGAACATCGGTCTGATTGGGCGTCTGGCGAGTTATGGGCGGGTCAACAAATATGGCTTTATTGAGACGCCGTATTTGCGGGTGCAAAATGTGGTCGCGGGCGATAACGCGGCGATGATCAACCACGATGCGTTTGTGGACATTCTGGACGCGGACGGGAACGTCATTGTGGCGGCAAATGAAACGATTACGGCGGCGCATTTTGAGGCTATTAAGAATGCCGGCATTGCCGAAGTGAAGGTGCGCCCGTTCCTCACCGACGACCTGGTGTATATGTCCGCCGACGAAGAAGATCCGTATACGATTGCCCAGCTAGGGGCGCAAATTGACGACCGCGGGCAGTTTATGGAAAACCGCATCTCGGTGCGGCGCAACCAGCAGTTCCGCTTCTCCTCGGTGGAACGGGTGGATTATGTGGACGTGGCGCCGCGCCAGATCGTGGGCGTCTCGGCAGCCTTGATCCCGTTTCTGGAGCACGACGACGCCAACCGCGCCTTGATGGGCTCCAACATGCAGCGCCAGGCTGTGCCGCTGCTGGCGCCGGACGTGCCCATTATCAGCACGGGCATGGAGCTGCAGGCGGCGCGCAACTCCGGACAGGTTGTGGTGGCTTCCGAACCTGGAGAGGTGTTGCGGGTCACGGGCAACGAAGTTACGCTGATGGTGGAAAGCGGCCTGCGCACCTATAACCTGCGCAAGTACAACCGTTCCAACCAGAGCACGTGCATTGACCAGCATCCGGTGGTGACCAAAGGGCAGCGCGTGGAAGTAGGTACGGTGCTGGCGGACAGTTCCTCCACAGAGCGGGGCGAACTGGCGTTGGGCCAGGACGTGGTGGTGGCTTTCCTCTCCTGGGAGGGGGGCAACTTTGAAGACGCCATTCTGGTCAGCGAGCGCATGGTGTACAACGATAAGTTCACTTCTATTCACATTGAAAAGCACGAGGTGGAAGCGCGCGACACCAAACTGGGCCCGGAAGAGATCACGTATGACATCCCCAACGTCAGCGAGGATGCGCTGAAGGACCTGGATGAGCGGGGTATTATCCGCGTAGGCGCGGACGTAAAGGCAAATGACATCCTGGTGGGTAAGATCACGCCCAAGGGTGAAAAAGAGTTGAGTCCTGAGGAAAAGCTGCTGCGGGCCATCTTTGGCGACAAAGCGCGTGAAGTGAAGGATTCCAGCCTGCGCCTGCCGCACGGGGCGCGGGGAAAAGTGGTGGACGTTCAGGTTTTCAACCGCCAGCAAGACCGCGATTTGCCGGCAGGCGTGGAAACGATGGTGCGCGTGAGTATTGCCCAACGGCGCAAGATTTCCCAGGGCGACAAAATGGCCGGGCGGCATGGCAATAAGGGCGTTATCTCCAAAATCGTCCCGGTGGAGGATATGCCTTTCCTGGCGGACGGCACGCCTGTGGACATTATTCTGAGTCCGATTGGCGTACCTGGGCGCATGAACCTGGGGCAGATTTTGGAGACCCATCTGGGTTGGGCGGCGCATCGCCTGGACTTCCGGGCGATCACGCCCGTCTTTGATGGGGCTAACGAACGGGAAATCGCCGCCGAGTTGGGGCGGGCCTGGTTGATGGACCGCGCCTGGGAGGTAGCCACCGATTGGGCGTGGGAATGGCTCAAGGAAGTTGAGTACAACACCGACCGAATTGAAGATGAGTTCGAAGCGCGCTCGATGTTTATCGGCGCCTGGCTGGGGCCGATGGGGTACGACGTGGAGAAGTTGTCTATTGATCGCAGCTATGCGCGTTACTCGGTCGCCCGCGAATGGCTGCGGGGTCAGGGTTGGGATCCGGAACAGGTGTACCCGTTGAACGGTTCCGAACTGTCCAAACAGCAGTGGCAACCTCTTAACGAGATCACCATCGAGGTGTGCATACGCGAGTGGTATGGCTGGATTTTGCAAAAGTATGGCGACTGGCTGCCTGAATCGCTGGCATTGGATGCGACTACGGCGCCGTTGTCCACGCTGCTGGAGAAAGCTAACGACGTGACTTATCACACGGGCTTCCCGCTGCCCACCCGCGGCAAAGAACTGTTGTTTGACGGCAAGTCCGGCGAACCGTTCGACCAGCCGGTGACGGTGGGTATCATCCACATGTTAAAGCTGGCGCACCTGGTCGAAGACAAGGTACACGCCCGTTCTACGGGACCGTATTCGCTGGTGACGCAGCAGCCGCTAGGCGGCAAGGCGCAGTTTGGCGGTCAGCGTTTTGGCGAGATGGAAGTGTGGGCTTTGGAAGCGTACGGCGCGGCGCACACGCTGCAAGAGATGTTGACGGTGAAGTCGGACGACGTGCAGGGGCGCGTGAAGACGTATGAGTCTATTGTCAAGAATGAAGCGATTGAAGAGCCGGGCGTGCCGGCATCCTTCCGCGTGCTGGTCAAAGAGCTGCAAAGCCTGGGACTGGCGGTGGAAGCTGTCACCGAGGGCGGGGACGTCATTCATTTTGGCAAAGAGGACGACAACCGGCAGCGGCAGTTTGTGGGCACCGGTTTGATGGATCTGGCCCGGCGCAATCACTAGACTCGTGCGCGCACACGAAAGTGGGCATCATCACAACGCTTAATCATGGTGGGTATCAGCCCCGCCTGCGGCGGGGCTGATACCCATTTTTATGGGCAATTTTGGGCGCGTCTGCGCCCAAAATTGCCCGGCTGCCAGCGAGAAACTGGTTTTAGAGAACCCCCCGGTTTCTGTTTTAGAAAATGTTTGACAAGGTAACGATTCCAAAGTAGAATACTCCTTCGGAATAATTTCTACGGTTGGGTAATTAATTTGCAGGTCCAATTTCGCCCTACTGCGATTGGAAACCAACTTTAGTTACCAAAAGCATAAACAAATCCCGACCGGAGGCCATCGGTGAATAGCTACCGATGGCCTTCGTTTGTCGCTTGGAAAACGTTGTTGACTTATCGCACGGTTCCTGGCAGATTGTGGGCGCTCCTGATGAGGGGGACGCCTGCCCAACAGTAAAGTCATTGCCGCTAATTTGTGGAATACGTGGCTATTTTTAGGAGAAGACAAGCGTGCCAACTATCAACCAACTTGTACGCAAAGGGCGAAAGGCTAAGACGAAGAAAAGCACCGCGCCGGCTTTGCAGTGGACCTATAACACGTATAAACAACGCCGCACCCAGCAGCCCAAAGGCGCGCCCTTTAAGCGCGGCGTGTGTACACAAGTCAAGACGGCGACGCCCAAGAAACCCAACTCCGCCCTGCGCAAGGTCGCTCGTGTGCGTCTCTCTAATGGTATCGAAGTGACGGCGTACATCCCCGGAGAGGGACATCGTCTGCAAGACCACTCCGTTGTGCTGGTCCGCGGTGGTCGCGTCAAGGACTTGCCTGGCGTCCGCTATCACATTGTGCGCGGCACACTGGACACGGACGGCGTGGAAAATCGCAAGAAGGCCCGGTCGAAGTACGGGGCTAAAGCGCCCAAGAAAGGTAAGTGAGTTGAGAAAAGCCCGATTTCTCCAAAAATCGGGTTTTTACTGAGTACCAGGGAGAATGAGTTATGGCTAGACGTTACCGGCCCGAAAAACAGGAAATTGCGCCTGATCTACGTTACAACAGCATCTATGTGTCTATGTTCGTTAACCGGCTGATGCACAGCGGCAAGAAAAGCACAGCAGAGCGAATCTTCTATGACAGCATGGATATGATCGAAGAACGCACCAACCGCCCGGCGGTGGAAGTGTTCGATGAGGCGCTGCAAAACGTGGCGCCCCATGTGGAAGTGCGCCCCCGCCGCGTGGGCGGTTCCACTTACCAGGTACCGACTGATGTAGCCCCGGAGCGGCGGATTACGTTGGCGATGCGCTGGCTAATTTCTGCCGCGCGCAACCGCGGCGGTAAATCTATGTCGGCCAAACTGGCCGGCGAATTCATGGATGCCGCCAGCAAACAAGGCGCGGCGGTGAAGCGTCGCGAAGATACGCACCGCATGGCGGAAGCGAACCGCGCGTTTGCCCACTATCGTTTTTAGGTTTTGTGAATTGACATGCGTTATCCATTAGAACGGGTGCGTAATATCGGCATCATTGCTCATATAGATGCCGGCAAAACGACCACCACAGAACGAATCTTATACTACACCGGGGTCATCCACCGCATGGGTGAGGTGCATGAAGGAACTGCCACCATGGATCACATGGTGCAGGAGCAGGAGCGGGGTATCACCATCACTTCCGCCGCCACGACCACCTTCTGGCAGGATCACCAGATCAACATCATTGACACCCCCGGTCACATTGACTTCACTGCCGAAGTGCAGCGCAGCCTGCGCGTTCTCGATGGCGGCGTGGTCGTCTTTGACGCCGTAGCCGGCGTGCAACCGCAATCAGAAACGGTGTGGCGGCAGGCGGACGATTACGGCGTGCCCCGCATTTGCTTCATTAACAAGATGGATCGGGTGGGCGCAGATTTCTATCGCGCCGTAGGCATGATCCACGACCGCCTTAAGGGGAATCCTATCCCGGTGCAATACCCTATTGGCGAGGAAAGCGATTTCCACGCGGTCGTAGACCTGATGAGCATGGAAGCGATTGAATGGCACGAAAATGACCTGGGGGCCCACCCCGTGGTCGTGCCCATTCCGCCAGAGCATCTGGAAGCCGCAGAAACAGCCCGCGCAGAACTGGTCGAGAAAATCGTCGAGCTAGACGACGAACTGATGATGCGCTACCTGGAAGAAGACGAAATCAACAGCGACGAACTCAAGGCAGCCTTGCGCGCCGCCACGCTGCGCGGCGCAGCGACGCCCGTCCTGTGCGGCACAGCCCTGCGCAATAAAGGGATCCAGGAAGTTTTGGATGCGGTGGTAGATTACCTGCCTTCCCCGCTGGACGTTCCGCCCATGCAGGGGATCAACCCGGCGAACGACGGGCCGGAAGAACGGATTGCCAGCGACAACGCGCCGTTCTCGGCGCTGGTGTTCAAAATTGTCACCGACCCTTACGTTGGTAGACTGGCTTACTTCCGCGTCTATTCAGGTACCGTGGCCACGGGCGACACGGTGATGAACAGCACCAAGAACCGCAAAGAGCGGATTGGCCGCCTGCTGCGCATGCACGCCGATCACCGCGAAGACGTAAAAATCGTGGAAGCCGGCGACATCGCCGCCACGCTGGGTCTGAAAAACACGTTCACCGGGGATACGCTGTGCAGTTTCGATGCGCCTGTCATTCTGGAGGCGATTGATTTCCCGGAGCCGGTCATTTCCATGGCGGTTGAACCCAAAACCAGCCTGGATCAGGATAAGCTGTCCACGGCGCTGCGCGCCCTGGCGGAGGAAGACCCCACCTTCCAGATCAAGACGGATGATCAGACGGGCCAGACTGTGCTGTATGGCATGGGCGAGCTGCACCTGGACGTGCTGGTGGACCGGATGCGGCGGGAGTTCAAAGTTGCAGCCAATATTGGCAAACCGCGCGTGGCTTACCGCGAAACTATCACGGTTCCCGTGGAGAAGGCGGAAGGGCGGTTTGTGCGCCAGAGCGGCGGGCGCGGACAGTATGGGCACGTCATTCTACGCCTGGAACCGCTGCCGCCGGGCCAAGGATACATTTTTGAGAACGCCATTGTGGGCGGCACGATTCCTAAGGAATACATCAAGCCCGCGGAAGCGGGCATCCGCGAAGCCATGGAGACAGGGGTGTTAGCCGGCTATCCTATGGTGGATGTCAAGGCAACGCTGCTCGATGGTTCTTTTCATGAAGTGGACTCCTCGGAAATGGCCTTCAAAATCGCCGGTTCCATGGCCCTAAAAGAGGGAACTCTGAAAGGGCAGCCCGTTCTGCTAGAGCCAATTATGGCGCTGGAAATTGAGGCGCCGGAAGAGTATACGGGCGACATTATGGGCAACCTGTCTGCGCGGCGGGGCATCATCGAAGGTATTGAGATACGCACCCCAGGCATTCAGTCTATCAGAGCGCAGGCGCCGCTGGCAGAGATGTTTGGGTATGCGACAGATTTACGCTCCATGACACAGGGGCGCGGCACGTTTACGATGGAATTTCACCATTATGACCGCGTTACCCAGAAAATCGCTGACGAGGTGTTGAAAGGAGCGCGATAAGCGCCCTGACGCCAGAAGTAAAGCCTGTCTGTGGCAGGCTGACCGTAGTCTTGCCAGTCAGAAAGACGCCAAGGTTTTCTGAACGGCTCTGAAGAACGCAAGCAATATTAAAGAGAGGGTTGTGAATTATGGCCAAAGAAAAATTTGTACGTGCGAAACCACATGTGAATATCGGCACCATT
>CAYQYJ010000061.1:0-13288 GCA_964421605.1 uncultured Ardenticatenaceae bacterium
CGCGCCGGAAACTGCACATCTTCATAAGCCAGGCCAAAATGGCGCGGCGTGGCCCACAGCGCTTTGCGTGGGGGGCGAATGATAAAACGAGTAAAATAGAGAGCCAGCGCGGTGATAATGCCGGCAATAAACCCCGTAACCGTCAAGAAAAATCGAACTGCCCGCCGAAATTGAGTCATGATGTCCTCCTGTAATCAAACTATAACCCAAGAAGCAGGGGGGAACAACTACGATCAGGCTACGGAGCGCGTCTGGCGCGTCTGAGCAGGCGCGATTTGTCCGTAAAAAATGCGGGAATGGAATTTCCACTTTAACGATAAACGAGTAAAATAGGGAGTCATGACGCAACGTTCCCCCGATCAACTGCTAAACGAAGCCTCAACGGCGACCACCATTGCCCGTTATTGGGATGCCATCCAGTTGTACACGGATATCCTGGCTCAGACCGATCCCCATGCCACAGATGAGAATGTGCGCCAGATGCGTCTGAACGCCCTGGAACAACGCAGTCGCCTGCTCAGTCAGTTGGGCGAGCAAGACGCCGCCCTGGCGGGTTATGAACAATATTACCTGGAAGCGGGCAGCAGCGAGAGCGCGGTCAAAGCGCTGGTGAACATTGGCCGCCAGTCAGCCCGGTTGGGCCAGTACAATCGGGGATTGGAAGCGCTTAAAGAAGCGTTGGTGCTGGCGGAAGCGCTCAATTACACCGCCGGGCGCGCCGACGCTCTGGGAGCGACGGGCGTTTTGCTGGCTAATCTGGGGCAGATGGAGGAAAGCCTCAGCTATTACGCCAAATCGCTCCCTCTCTACCAACAACTGCGCGACAAGCGCGGCGAGATGCGCAGCTACAACCGGATTGGCGTGGCGCACGCGCAAATGGGCTCAATTGATAAAGCCATTACGGCTTTCCAGCAATGTCTGAAACTGGCGCGCGATCTAGGGGAACAGGACCACGCGGTCTATGCGCTGAACAATTTGGGGGAGTGCTACCAGATGTTGTTCGACCTGCCCAAGGCGCTCATTTATCATCAGGAAGGGTTGGCTGTAGCCATCAGCACACGGCTGCGCTATCTGGAAGCAGATACTTCCCGCAACCTGGGGGCGGAGCTGGTGGCTCTGGATCGGGTTGAGGAGGGTCTCAGGCATCTCCATCGCGCCCTAGACCTGGCGCAGGAGACGGGGCAGCCGGATGTGGAGTGGCAGGCGCTGTACACATTGGCGCTGACTTACATGCAGCAGGAACAGCAAGAGAAAGGGCGCGAATATGCGTTAGCCTTGCGCCGGCTGGCAGAAGAGACTAAAACGAAAGCGGCTCTGGCTAAAGCGCTGCACGCCCTGGGGGTCTATGAACAAAAACAGGGGGATTTGCCGGCAGCCGAGCAGATGTGGCAGCAAGCGTTGTTCCTGGCGCACGAAACCAGCCAGCGTATCCTCATCTGGCAAATTCATGCGGCTCTGGCGGGCATTACCGCCAACCCGGATCTGGCTGTGGTGCATAACCGGATCGCGGCGGAGGTGATCAACCAGATAGCCTTTCCGATTGAAGACTCCGCCTTGCGCGCTGGATTCTTAAACGCTCCCCCCGTGCGCTCTGTCCTGAATGCAGTGTAACGGTGTAAAGTAACACCGATTTCACAAATTGGCCTCTAGCGGGCATTTTGCAGCGCCGCACCAGGTCATGATGGGGTCTCTCCCCGCCTGCGGCGGGGAGAGACCCCACTTTTATGGGCAATTTGGGGCGCATACGCGCCCCCAATTGCCCATAGCTTTTGAAAAGGGGTTTTCCACACTCTGCCCATCTTGCATCTTCATATGGGTCTGGTTTCTTTCTAGGCGAAGAAGTCTTTTTCGCGGAAGCCATCGGGCACGGGGGGATAGGCGCGTTGAAATGTTTCCACGCCAAATAACCACTTTTGCAAAAATGCCGGCATCAACCGGCTGAAACCCGCTCCCCCACCCTGACTGCCATGTTCGGCGCTGGCGCGCGCTTTGACGTCCCAATATTGGCGATAATCAATGTAAGCATGGATTTTGCCTGGCGGCAGTCCTAATTGGGTAAAATCAATGTCCTTATTCCGCCCCACTTTCGTCGGGTCCTGTCTGCGCAGCCGCATCAGAGCAATGATCAATTTGAGCCAGCGGTTGGAGAAAGCGGTGTAGTAAAGACGTTCTGGTTGAAAAGGGGCCGGGCCCTTATCCGGGTATTGATCCGCTTTGCCCGCCGCCAGAAAAGCCGCCGTGGTGATTTTCCAGCACATGATATGGTCGGGGTGGAAATAACCGCCCGTCTCATCGTGGGTCATGACCACCTGGGGCCGAATTTCGCGGATAAGCTGCACCACCTGACCAATGGCAGTCTGCTCGTCCGCCTGAATAAACGCCTGGGGATGTTCATTGTCGGGATTGCCGCGCATTCCCGAATCCCGATAGCCCAGGCGGTGCAAGGTGACGCCTAAAATGCCGGCAGCCCGCTCCAACTCTTTAGAGCGATGGGGGGCGAGTTCGGCTTGCACGGCTTCATACCCTTTGGCGGCTGTGCCGGCAGCGCCGTCGGTGGCAATGGCTACATGCACCTGAACCCCCTCAGCCGCGTAGCGCGCCAGGGTTCCCCCCGGCCCATACGATTCATCGTCGGGATGAGCTAAAACAGCTAACAAAGCACGTTGCATACGAATCTTTCCACCTTATTAACTGTCCGTAAATAACTTGGCGATTGCGGTTTGTAGGAACCGCTTTAGCGGTCTGAACGGCTAAAGCCGTCACTACGAACTTATTTCTGGATGGTCGCTATGTATCGAAAACCTCTTCCAGGCTCTCTTCGAAAGTTGCCAGGGCCTCATCAATCTGCGCCGCCGTGACCGTCAGCGGCGGATTCCAGCACAGCACATGGTTATCCAATCCCGCAGTAGGCAGCCACAAAGCGCGCGTCAAGCACTCCTCTTGTACCCGCGCCGCCAGATACCCATCGGGCCCGCGCGCAGGCACGCCCATTTCCAACCCCACCATCACGCCTTGACCATGCACCTCGCCCAGAAAAGGGGAGTGCGCCTGCCAGGCGCGCAGGGCGCTGCGCAACTGCTCTCCCCGCGCAGCGGCGTTAGCCAGCAGGTCATCCTGGCGCAGCATCTCCAGTGTCGCTGTCGCCGCGGCGGCAGCCAGCGGGTTGAGGCTAAAGGGTACAGCGGGCTGCCAGGCGTGCATCATGTCTGCCGCCGCTGCCAGGCCACTAGCCGGCAAGCCCGCCGCCAGACCTTCCCCCCACACCAACACATCTGGCGTGGCGCCCGTCTGCTGCCAGGCAAAGAGGGAACCTGTACGCCCCCAACTACTGCCGCGTTCGTCGCCAATGAGGAGGAGGTGATGCTGCCGGCATAACCCCTGTAATTCGCGCCAAAACTCCGGCGGCGGCGCCACACAGCCCGCGCTCAGCACAGGCTCGATGACCACCGCCGCTGTCCGCCCGGCTGCGGCGTCGCTTGCCAAGAGACGCTCCAGCGCAGCCAGCGAATCGGCCGCCGTCGCCCGCCCCGGCCACTCTCCGGCTGCCGGGTGCGGATAAGGAACTGTGAAATCAGCCAGACCGCCGGCCCCTTCTTGCACACTGATCACGAACGGCTTACCGCTGATTTGCCGCGCCAGATCAGCCGCAGCCAGCCAGGCGCGCTCATGGTCAGCGCTCCAAAAGAAGGCGTTAAGCGTCTCCGGTAAAAGAGAAGCCAGAGATGCCGCCACCTGCCCTGTCGCCGCCGTATGCGCCAGGGGAAAAGGGTCGTGCATCAGTTGCCATAGCTGCTGCTGTACGGCTGCCAGGATCGCCGGATGACCATACCCCAGCGGAGCGGTTCCCTGACCGCTGCTGAAATCCAACACCGCCGCGCCCGTCTCGTCATACAAATAACAGCCTTCCGCTCGCGTTATCTGGCGTTCGGGCCAGAAAAGGCGGGACTGACTCACACGGGCTTCCCATCCCATCATAGACGACCTGATCGCTGGTGAAAGGTTTGCATCATGGGCAGAAAAGGCACCGGACGCACCGATGGAAACGGATGCCGCACGCCAGGCAGTACCAACAACTCTCCCTCTGGAATCACGCGGCTGAGACGCAGCGCCTCGGTCAAGGGCACTAACTCATCCCGATCCCCCACGCTGACCAACACGCGGCACTGCGTACGCCGCGCCATGCCTTCGGTCAGCCCTTGTTCATGCGTATAGGCTACCAGGTCGCCGCCCTGACGCGCCAGGGCGCGCCAGCGGCTGGCGCCATGCTCCTCCGCCAGTTGGTTGGCGTAAGCAGGCGCGCGTTCGGCGATTTTGTCCGGGTCCAGTTGCCGCTTTATTTTTTCCACCGCCTCCGCCGACCAGTAAAACTTGGTGGCGTGCATTAACAGAGAATAGACCCGCCGCGGCTGGTGCAAAGCCAGCATCAAACCCAGATAACCGCCCAGACTGTAACCAGCCACGTGCGTCCCTTCCACGCCCAGATGGTCCAGCAAACCAACTATGTCTTGCACCATCCGCTCTGGCAGCAATCGGGGCTGGTGGTTCTCGGACAAACCATGGCCGCGCAAATCCATCGAAACCAGGCGATATTTGCCCGCCAGGGCCGGCTGGAAATTGCGCCATTGGGCGCTGATCGCCCCCAGCAGTCCAGGCAGCAGCAGCAGATAATCCCCGTCCGCTTGCTCTCCCACCAGTTCATAGTAGATGTTTGTGCCGTCATCGGCGGTCCAAAAAGCCATATTTCACCTTCAAAAATCGCAGGTTGGGCATCCTTGCCCGACTTGCACGCTTGCTTTTCAGGTAGCCACAACAAAGCCAATGGCGTGCGTGTGCGTGTGCGACAGGCTGATGTCCCACTGCTGCCAGCCACGCGCCCGCGCCAATTCAGCGGCGGCGTTGTGCAGCACCAGGTGGGGTTTACCCCGTCCGTCACAGACAACTTCAATATCCAGCCAGCGCACGTCCCCAATCCCCGTACCCAATGCTTTGGCGGCCGCTTCTTTGATGGCAAAGCGGCCGGCAAGGCGGGCAACGCTGCCGGCGCAATGCGCCTGTTCCTGCTCTGTAAATACGCGGTTGCGAAAGCGCGCGCCATGCCGGCCTATCGCCTGGGCAATGCGCGCTACCTCAATTATATCCACGCCGACAGCCAACATAGTCACCCTCAACCAGCTAAAAATCGGGTTATGGGCCCGCCACAGCCACGGCAATCTCATCGGCGCTCAAATATTTTTGCGCCGCTGCCTGGACGCGCTGCGGCGTCACTTCGTTCACCATATCTGTGTAGCGCAGCAGGTAATCCATTCCCAGGTTGTACAGTTCCATGTCGGTAATGATACTGGCAAGACCATCATTGGTTTCCAGGCTGACGGGCAGCGAGCCGGTCAGGTATGCTTTGCTATCTTCGAGTTCATCTACAGGCACGAGTTCATCTTGAATGCGCCGAATCTGCTGCCGGATGCTTTCAATAGCCTGTTCTACTTTGTCGGGGGCCACGCCCGTGCCGGCAATCCAGGGAGACGGGCCCAGACTGCTGTACAGGCTGCTATACACGTAATAAGCCAGCCCTTGTTCCTCGCGTACCGTTTTACCCAGCCGGCCATACATGCCAAAGACGCCCAGCACGGTGTTTGCCAGGCGAATATCCTGGTAATCAGGCACAGAGCGGCGCGGACCAGGCAGCCCTAATACAATGTCCGACTGCGTTTTCTCGGCCATGCGCACGTGCGTACGCGCCAGTTCTGCCGGGCGGGGGGCGTCGGGCACGGAGGGCAGATACGCCTGGGACGGGTTTGTCCAGTCGCCCAAGACGCGCTGCACCTTCGCCGCCGCCTCATCTGCTTTAACTGCGCCCACAACGGTCACAATCATCCGGCGCGGGCCGTAATAGGCAGCGTGAAACGCAGCCAGGTCGTCCCGTTTCAGGCTGGCAATGGTCTCCGGCGTGCCCGAAAGGTGGCTGCCGTAAAGGTGGTCGCCGTAGAGCAGGGCGTGAAACGCTTTACTTGCCTGGCGGCGGGTATCGTTCGCCTGGATTTGCAGCCCAGTCAAAATTTCGCCGCGTACTTTTTCAATCTGTTCCGCCGGAAAGCTGGGATAGCGCAGCGCGTCGGCGGCTAACGTCAAAATCAGGTCCACGTCTTCAGCCAGGCCGCTGCCAGAAAAGCCGGTGGTGTGGCGACCCGCAGAAAAGCCAAGTTCGGCGCCAACTGATTCTAACTCGTCGTAAATGGTCTCAAAGGAGCGCGTGTGCGTGCCGCGCATCAGGCTGCTGGCGGTAAAGGCAGCCAGCCCGGCCTGGGCGCGGCTTTCGCCCAACCCGCCAGCCCATACCAGACCTTCTACTTCCACCGATTCGGCGGCGAAATTTTCATAAGCCAGTACGATAATGCCATTGTCCAACTGGTAACGATGGATTGTCTCTGGACCGGGATAGTTGTTAGCAGCCATGTAATCTCCTACAAAAACAGTGATCAGTGGGGAGTGGTCAGTGATCGGAAGCTCAGACTGGAGCAGTCTTGGAGACTGCTCCAGTCTCTCTCTCAATCATACCAGATTCGAGCCGGGTGGGTATGAACTGCGGTTCATACCCAACGCAAACCGCGCGGATAATGGTTCTTAATCACGCCCGCCACCCGCTTGCCCCAGCCCAGGGGATAACCGTCTACAGTAACCAGCAGCCAGCCATCGGGACCGGGGCGGCGCAGCGTCTGGCCGCGCAGATAAGCCAGCAGATCGGGGTCGTCGGCGCGCATATCCAGTGTGTGGCGCACGGCGGCTGCCGGCAGGCTCATAGCCAGGGCGTGACTGGGTTCAAACCGGTTTTTCTTGATCACGCCCAACCAGCGACCCGGATGGATTGCGCGCAGCCCTTGTAGCTCTGGCGCGCCCGGGGGTGTCTGGTAAAGGAAGCTGCCCGCCTGGTGTAAGTTGTCCGCTGCCGGCATTTCCACCAGAACTTTATGGCAAAACTCCGTATACCACGCCAAAATCTGACGCCCTGGCGGCGTGCGCGTCATGGTTGGCGCAATTGGAGGCGCTTCTGTCGCGTCGCGGCAATGCAGCAGGGCCACAAAATGTCCCTCACCCGGTCCCGTATGGGGCCACAGCCGTACCGCCTGCCGCAGCGCCGCCGGGCCGGGCGGCGCCAGCCAGGTGGGCTGGCCCGGCGCAAAACCAGGCTGGCGGGCAACATGAGCCAGTTCAAAGTGGGGATGCTGGCGTAAAAAGGCGGCAACTACCCCCTCGTTTTCTTCGGGAGCAAAAGTACAAGTGACGTACGCCAGCCAGCCGCCAGGCCGTACCAGCCGCGCCGCTTGCTGCAAAATCGGGCCCTGGCGTAGGGCGCAACCTTGCACCAGTTCGGGCGACCAATCGCGGCGGGCGCTGTCGCTCTTGCGGAACATTCCTTCGCCAGAGCAAGGGGCGTCTACCAGAACGCGATCGAAAAATGCCGGCAACTGCTGCGCCAGCCGGGCGGGCGTCTCATTCAGAATCACACTGTTCTGCGCCCCCCATCGCTCCAGGTTCTCAGCCAGGTCCCAGACCCGCTGCGGGTGTATTTCATTGGACACCAATACCCCCTGATGCTGCATCAGACTGGCCAGGTGGGTAGATTTGCCGCCAGGAGCCGCCGCCAGGTCCAGCACCCTCTCTCCTGGCTGTGGCTGCAAGAGTTCCGCCGCCGCCATGGCCGATGGGTCCTGCACATAGTAGAGACCAGCCGCATAATAAGGATGTTTGCCTGGTCGGGTTGCTTCGTCCGCCAGTAAAAAAGCAGCGCGGCTCCAGGGCAGCGGCTGCAGCGGAAAGGGAGACAGGGCGGCAAAAGCGTCCGGGCTGATTTTTAACGTATTGATGCGCAGTCCAGCGTGCGGCGTCTGCTGGTAGCTGGCGTAAAATGCCGCATACTCCTGGCCCAACAGCGCCTCCATGCGCGCCAGAAATAGCGACGGCAGCGCGTTATCTACCATGACGCCTGCGCCCGCCAGGCCGGGGGTGACCGCCCGTCACGTCAGGGACCAACCCTCTATTCATCCTCGTCAACGGCTTGGCTGCCGGGGACGTAGCGCCCCACCACGCGGTTTTCGGGACGTAAATATTGCTCGCGCACGCGGTTCAGATCGGCCAGAGAGACCTGGCTTAAATTGTGCAAGGCGTTCTCAAACCAGCCATAATTTCCAGTCACGGCTTCCGCCAACCCTATCATTTGCGCCTGTCCGGTCACGCTTTCACTGGCAGACACAAACTGCGCCTTAGCCCGCTTCAACGCCTTGTTTAATTCTGCCTGGGTAATCGGCTCGTCAGCCAGGCGGTCTAGCTCTGTTTGCAGCGCCGCTTCAATTTCGTCCAGGGTGCGACCAGGGCGAGCTACGGCTTCAATAGTGTACAAATAAGGATCAATGGTGGGCGCCAACCCCGCGGAAGCGTGCGCCGCCAGTTCGGTAGCTACCAGGGCTTTATACAGGCGGGAACTTTTGTTGCTGCCGCCGCCGCCAAAAAAGCCCAGGCTGCTGCCGCCAGCAAAGGCGGCATTGAGCAAGGTCAAGGGATAGTAATCAGGGTCATTGGCTGACGGAGCGCGGAAGCTGTAAAAGAGGTAAGAGGTGTCGCCTGGGCCCGATACCGTTACCCGCCGTTCGCCGCGCTGCGGCGGCTCCTGCCGCGTCACGGGCGCGGGCGTGTCGCCGGCGGGAATGCCGGCAAAAAGCTCGCGGATACGCGCCATCATCGGTTCTGTCTGAAAATCCCCCACAGCCACGGCGATAGCATTATTCGGCGCGTAAAAGCGGCGGTAATGATTGTACAGGTCGTCGCGCGTCATGGTAGTCAGGTCCACTTCATCCCCAATGACTTCGTGGTGGTAGGGATGCACGCGAAAGGCAGACGCTTGCAGCTCTTCTGAGAGCAAGAAGGTGGGGTGGTTTTCGTACATGTGGCGTTCAGAGATGATGACGGTGCGCTCCGTCTCCGTCTCGTCTGGCTCCATGATGGTGTTGATCATACGGTCTGCTTCCAGGCGCAGGGCCAGGTCAATGCGGTCGGCAGGCATCGTTTCGTAGTAAGCGGTGAAATCCAACCAGGTAAAGGCGTTCCAGCGGCCTCCTTCACGCGATACGGCTCGATCCAACGTTCCGGCAGGGAACTGGGGCGTCCCTTTGAACATCATGTGCTCTACCCAGTGCGAAATGCCCGTCTGTCCGGGTTTTTCGTTCCGGCTGCCCACGCGATACCAGACAAAAAAACTGATGACGGGCGCGTGGTGCATCTCTTTGAGCACAACTGTCAGGCCATTATCAAGCGTGGTCTTATAGATGTTGGATGACATGAAAACTCCATTGGTAGTTGGCGGTCGTTTGCGCCAGGAAGAGTACAAAAGTCTCCAAGACTTTTGTACTCTGGCAACTCTGTGGCGGCGATGGCAAATGCGCTTGCCTGCTGCCGGCAATGCGCAGAATTATAGCACCGGCTGGGGAGAAAAGGGAACCGGATAGTAACCAAAGCCCGTTGCCTGAGCCCGCTGCCTGAGCTTGTCGAAGGCAAGAAGGCAACACGGGCTTCGACAGGCTCAGCCCTCGTACCTGGTGACGGTTGGCAGTGACCACGCGGCACAAAACAAGATGAGGCATGACTAATTTCTACCCGTTTGCGTCAGGTTCGTCGCCGGGACGCGCCAATTGTGCCCTATTTGCGGTAAAATAGCGACCGTCGTATACAGGTGCGAGACACTGGTCATAAGAAGTGCCTTGCACCGTCCTGAAGCTGAATAGTTACGGCTGGTCAGGACAAACTCACAGTTTGTCCACCATGATAGGAGTGATGGATGCGCAACTACCTGATACGCCTGTTTGTCATTGCCGTTGGCGGCGCTGGTCTGCTCATGGGCTGCAGCCGGGCCGAGGAGCCTGCGCCTACGCTGGTTCCGGTGGCAGTTGTGCCCACGGAAACAGCCGTGTCGCCCACAGCCGTTGTGCTGCCCACAGCCATTGGGCTGCCCACAGCGTTGGCGACCGAGACGACCCTGCCCACTCTCACGGCAACAGGTACGCCTGCGCCGCTGGAGACAGACGTTGCCGGCACAGCAGCCCCGGCGGAAACGGCAGCCGCCACGGCTTTGCCGCCCACGAATACGCCGCCGCCAGCTACGGCTACGCGCCTGCCGCTGCCGACTATTACGCCTATCCGCCCCACCGCCACGCGCACCCCCCTACCCACGAACACGCCGCCGCCCACCGCCGTTCCCACGTCTACGCCTGTGCCCGCTGGCTGGGAGGCTGCCTATTACGGCAACCGCGACCTGAGCGGCGCGCCCGCGCTGACGCGCATTGACGCCGCCATTACGTTTGATTGGGGGAACGGCGCGCCCGCTAATGGGCTGCCTGCCGATAATTTCTCCATACGCTGGCTGCGCCAGGTAACGACCGACGCCGGGCTGTACCGTTTTTCGGTGGTGGCGGACGATGGGGTGCGGGTGCGGCTAGATGGGCAGATGATCATTGATGAGTGGCACGATGCCGGCAATCGCACCTACAGCGTAGAACGAAATCTGGATGCGGGCCCGCACATGATACAGGTGGATTTTTATGAAAATGCCGGCACAGCCAAAATCCAGTTCTGGTATGAAAAGAGCAGCGACTTTGCCCAATGGCGCGGTGAATATTTCAACAATCGCAGCCTGAGCGGCGCGCCCATTCTGGTACGAAACGACCCGCAAATCTCCTTCAATTGGGGCACAGGCGCACCCGTGACCGATTTGCCCGCCGACGGCTTTTCGGCGCGCTGGACGCGCACGCTGCTGCTAGACGGCGGCAGCTATCGCTTCTATGTACGCGCCGACGATGGCGTGCGCGTGTGGCTGGACAACGTGGCCATTATTGATGAGTGGCACGACACGGGCAATGTAGCTTATGGAGCGGATCGGACGGTAAATGCCGGCAGCCACACCTTGCGGATTGAGTTTTACGAAAACCTGGGCAGCGCCAACATCCAGTTCTGGTGGGACCGCACCGACCTGACTGGCGAATGGTGGGGGGAATACTTCCCCAACGCCGCCCTCAGCGGCGCCGCCGCTCGCACCCGTGTAGACGCCAACCTCAACTTCAACTGGGGCGAAGGCGCGCCGGATGCGGGTCTCCCCAGCGACAACTTCTCCGCCCGCTGGACCCGTTCCGTGCAATTCGACAACAACCTCTACCGCTTTAGCCTGCTGGTAGACGACGGCGCCCGCGTCTATCTGAACGGCGACCTGATCATTGACGAATGGCGCGACGGCGGCGCGCGCCAGGTACAGATAGACCGCAGCGTCATCGGCGGCGTCTACGCCGTGCGCGTTGAATATTACGAACGCAGCGGCAGCGCTCAGGTGCGTCTCACCTGGGATGTCGTGGGCCCGCCAGGCAGCTATCCCAACTGGAAAGGGGAATATTTTCCCAACAAAAATCTGGAAGGCGGTCCCATCCTCACCCGCAACGACGCCAACGTAGATTTCGACTGGGGCCTGAACGCGCCCGCCCCCGGCTTGCCCGGCGACAGCTTCTCAGTTCGCTGGAGCCGCACCCTTGATTTTGACGACGGAACCTATCGTCTGAACGTCACCGCCGACGACGGCGTGCGCGTTTACGTGGACGGCAACCGCGTTATTGACCAGTGGCGCGACGGCAGCGGCAACCGCGTCTTCAAAGTCGAGCTACCCCTGGACGGCGAACACCCGATCACCATTGAGTATTACGACCACCTCTTCGATGCCAACATCAAGTTCTGGTATGAGCGCATTGGCGATTAAATGATCGTCTGAATCCTGGAACTATTTCACAGGTCACAGCGTCTTGTTTCCGCTGGACCTGAAAATGCTCAAAAGGCGCCCCGCGTCCAGCGGGGCAGCGCGTGAGAAGTGTCAGCCCCGCCGGCGGCAGGGCTGGCACTGGCTTTTATGGGCCTTGTCGGGCGCGTATGCGCCACAATAGCCCGCCGCCGTTTTTTTACTGTGGTGTATTGGCAAATAAGCCACGCCGCAACCACATCCATGCCACACATGGACAAAAGGATTTGTACAAATGAAACCTGTTACCCCTAAATTCGTTCGGTTTATTTCGTTGGTCTGGCTCATCAGCCTCTTTGCGCTGGCAGCCTGCACGCCCACGACCTCCAGCGATCCAACGCCGACGCCATTGTCGGCGACGACAGCGCCGCCCACGGCAGAAACCAGCGGCACAGCTACCAGCGAACCCACGGCGATCCCTGCGCCGCCCACCGAAACGCCAGTTCCCACGCCGACGGTTTTCCCGCCAGCCAATTACTTTCGCCTTGTCAGCGGCTTCAGTTACAACGAACAGGGCAACGCGACAGCAGTCAATGGTTTGGGCGCTGCCGAAAGCGGCGAGGAACTGCGCTCGCTGCCGCTAGACCCGCCCATTCCCACCTATGGCGGTCAGGATTATGCCCTGGCAACCAATCGCCTGCTGTATTGGGTTTATTACGACTATGGCGTCGGGCCGGCTACGCTATCTGCCGGCACGCTGCGTATGCGCGACCTGGTCACCGGGGAAGATGTGGAGTTAATCCCCAACGTGCGCCAGGCGGCCTGGATGCCCAACGGCGTAGACTTCGCCTATATCCTGGCGACAGATAGCGCCTATGAACTGCATTGGCGCAGCGGCGCAGACGGCACAGACCGCGTGTTAGCCATGGACGTGCCCCGCTCGTTTACCGTCTCACCCTCCGGGCGCTGGCTGGCTTTTACGCGAGAATCCCGCTATCTGGGTATGACCCTACCCGCTGGTTTGTACCTGGTGGACGTGACCACAGGCGAAGAGCGGCAACTCTCTGACGTGGATCGTGAAGGCAGCGGCGGCAGCGGTCGCTTCAGCGACACCACCTGGTCGCCTGACGAAACCAGCGTGTTGCTGTCGCTGGAAGGCACGCCGCAAGGCGGCGGCTTTGAATGGGCAGCCGTAGATGGTTCCTTTAGCCATCGTCTGACGCTCGAAGCCATTAATGAGGCGATAACGGCAGCCAATACGACCACGGATGAGTTATGTCTATCGTTTGGATTCCTGTTCACGGGCGATATGCTGCTCAGCGCCGTAGGCATCTGCGCCGACTTTGGTCCCGCCGAAACGCTGCACCTGGCAGCCCACGACCTGGACGCAGCCACGGGCCAGATCAGCGCCAGCCGTCTCATCCCCGTAGGCCAGGCGTTTGAACTATTAACCTGGGACACGCCCGGCGAATCGGTCTTGATTAACGTGGGCGGAACGCTGCAAACCGTATCTCTCACAGGTCAATAAAT
>CAYQYJ010000062.1:0-1832 GCA_964421605.1 uncultured Ardenticatenaceae bacterium
CTGGAGTTGAACTAAGCCTGGTCAGGCGGGAACCATTCTACCTGGAATTTAAGCTGTGGGGATAGGCTACATGGGTGGTCGCCAATTCCCTTGATTGGCGACATTGTAACAGTTTACAGTGGAAAAGGTCAATAGCTCGACTGGATGCTGGTCGTTGCCGGGTGTGCGGGTAGATGGTGGACGCAACCAGGCCACAATCTGTCGGAAGCGTACTCGCTGCCCGGACTGAAAAAGCCATCACTTTGGCCGGCTCAGTGGCCGGCTCAGCGTCAGAAGACCTACTTTTTCTCCTGCCAGCGCAGCACCATCTGTCGCTGTGCTTCTGTTTCGGGCGAAGGGCGGTGACCATCGGGGGTGGTTTGCCGCCAGTGGGCGATTTGGGCCAGGGCGGCGGCGGGGGCCCAGCCGTGGCGCACCAGGTAGCAGCCGACGACGGTGCCCGTGCGACCAATGCCGCCCCAGCAGTGGACATAGACGACGTGTCCTTGCTCTAAAGCAGCGTCCAGGGTGTCCAGGATGGTAATCATGTGCGCAGGGGTGGGGATGTTGAAATCGGGGATGGACAGGCGGCGGTGGACGGCGGCGGCATCGAGATAGAGGGCGTAGGGTTCGAGTTCGGCGGGTTCGGTCAGGTCGAGAAAGTAGGTGATGCCGGCATTCTGCAGTTGAGCTACTTTGCGGCGGGCCTCAGCGGGGACAAGCGCGCCGGGGTATTCGCCAGCCAGGAGTTGGGCGGGCTGCACCCAGTAGGCGTTGGGGATGGGGGGAGGCGGTGTTTTCATGGGAGAGTCCAGGGTGGGTGAGGGGGGTGAATGGTTAATGGGTGAATTCGTGAATGGGTGAATGGTTAATGGGTGAAGCTGGGAATGGGTGGGTGGTTAATGGGGAGGCCAGCGCAGGCGGGTGTAGATGGCGGCCCACCAATCTATGAAGCGGGGCACGTCCCGCTCGAAGCGCACGAGGAGGACGCTGAGCAAGATGATGCCTGCGCCCAGCCATTGCAGCCCGGTGAGGCGTTCCGCCAGCCAGAGGTGGGCGATAGCTAAAGTCACCGTCACTTCCAACATGCCCAACAGCGCCGTTTGCATGCTGCCCAGGTGTTTGACGCCCAGGAAGAGGGTCAGACGAGATAATAACGTGGCTATGCCCATCCAGGCAATAGGCGACCAGCTTGCTGCCGGCATTTCCCGTCCCACCGTTGGCGTAAACAACCAGGCCACACTGACCACCGCCGCCATCGCCGTCAACGCATACAACGTGAACGTCGGCGCGGGCACATCATACAACACCCGCTGGCTTAAGACCAACTGCGCCGCATACGCCAGCGCCCCCAGCAGCATCATGCCTACGCCCAGCCAGTCAGGCGGGCCAATGCCGCCGCTGCTGAGAATGTAGATAGCCAAGACAGCCAGGAGCACGCGCCCCAACGTCAACCCGGAAATCTGGTGACCTGCCAGGCGTAAAAACACGGTCACAAAAACCAGGTAGCTAATGTTCACAAGCTGGCCCAGCGAAGCGTCAATGCGGTTCAGGCTGGCGTAAAAAAAGATGGAGCCAACGCCGTTGATGCTGCCCGCCAGCAGACTGCTGAGGACAGCCGGCGTGGAGGTGACAATGTGCTGGCGGGCAAAAAGGTAGATGAATACCCAGAGCAGCGCCGCGGCGATGAGTGTGCGCAGGGCCACAACCGTCATCACATCTGCGCCAGCGGCAAAGGAAAGTTTAGCCAGAATGGGGATAACCCCCAGAAACAAGGGGGAGAGGAGGGCAGCCATGAAGCCCCGAACGGGCGTTTGCGGTATGCGGCTCATATGTTACTGGCGCTTGACCGC
>CAYQYJ010000062.1:1932-13161 GCA_964421605.1 uncultured Ardenticatenaceae bacterium
GGCTCATATGTTACTGGCGCTTGACCGCGCGCGGCGGTTGACCGCACGCGGCGGTGGCTCATATCAAAATTTCGCGGATGTCTTCGATCAGGTCAACGTCTAGAAAAGAACCTTTGGGGCGCAAGCGGGCGATTTTGCCGCTGAGGCGGAACCGTTCGTCTGCGGTGAGGTCTTTGGCTGTGACCACAATGATGGGAATATCTTTGAGGGCATTGTCCGCCTTCATCGCTTCAATAACGTCAAAACCGTCCAGACCCGGCATCATCAGGTCCATAATGACCAGGTTGGGACGGGTGCGCTTGATGAGGGCCAGACCCTCCAGACCATCTTGCGCCTCCTCAATGAGGAAGTCGCCCTGCGCTTGCAAGATGCGCCGGATCAGGCGGCTGGCGTCTGCGTTGTCTTCGATGATGGCGATACGCTGCACGCGCGCGTCCAGTTCTTCCAGGGCGGTGAGCAGACCTTCTTCGCGCCCGCTTTGGGCAATGGTCTGGTCAAGCTGCATGTCTCGCCCGATGTGTTCGCCCAGGATGTGCTTTTCCACGGGGAAGGTGTGCCCGGAACAGTTGATGACCACGGTTTCTTCGGGACGAATGACGCCAGCGCGCACCATCTCAATTACCCCGGCAAAAGCCACCGCCGTAGCCGGCTCTACGGACAACCCTTCAATCTTTGCCAGGGCGTGCATGGCGCGAAAAGCGGCGGCGTCGCTGACCATTTCAAATGCGCCGCCATGCTGCGCGATCAAGTCAAACAGCACTTCATAAGCCTGTCCCGGAAGACCCGTCGCCAGGACGTTGATGTCTGTATGGGGGTGCGTCACGTCAAGAGGGGCGCGCTGCCCGCGTTTGAATGCCTGCGCCATGGGCGCGCAGCCCGCGACTTGCAGGCAAGCCAGTTTGGGCAGGCGATCTACCAGCCCCATTTGTTGCAGTTCGGCAAACCCCTTCATGACGCCCACGGGGCCCAACCCGCCGCTGACAGCCTGCACGTACCAGTCGGGCGCGCGCCAGCGGGTGGGCGATTCCAGCGCGCCCAACTGCTCAGCCAGTTCAAACGCCAGCGTCTTCATGCCTTCTTTGGCGGCAATGCCTTTGATTCCCTGATCCAGGTGCAGTTTCTTGGCGGCGGCAAAGCGGGCGGCGACCTGTTTGGTCTGGTCATACGTGCCCGTGACTTTGATCACTTCCGTACCGTACAGGGCCACCTCGCGCATCTTTTCGGCGGGCACGGAACTGGGGACGAAAGCCCATAGTTTGATGCCGGCACGGGCGCAGTAGGCGGAGTAGGCGATAGCCACGTTACCTGTGGAAGCGACGACGGCTTCTTTGACGCCAGCCGCTTTCATGCTGGAAACGGCAAGCGCCGCCTGGCGGTCTTTGAAGGAGCCGGTCGGGCCCTGGCGTTCGTCTTTGATGTAGAGGTGGGGGTGGCCCAGCATCAAGCCCAGGTTGATTGCCGGCAATAATGGCGTCCACCCCTCGCCAAACGTGACAATGTGCTCATCCCTGGCTACCGGCAGCAGGTCGCGGTAACGCCACATGGAGTAGTCGTATTGGCGCAAGCGCTGCCGCCAGGTGGGGCCAATCTGCGCCAGATCGTAAACGGCATCCAGCCACGTTTGCCCGCAGCGGGCGCAGGCTGGTTCGGGGTGGGTGTAAGGTTTGCTAAAGCCACAGGCGCGGCAGACGATGTTGAAGTGGCGAGTGGTCAGTGGTGGATAGTCAGTGCTCAGAGTCTGCCTCCTGTATCGTTTGTTCTTCGCCCTTCGCCCCTGTCTGCGCCTGGCGAATGGGGAGGCGGACGTGGAAGGTGGCGCCGCGCCCCAGTTCGCTTTCTACCCAGATTTCGCCGCCGTGCAAGGCGACCAGATTCCTGGTGATGGGCAACCCCAGCCCGGTGCCGCCGACTTCACGGGTAGGGGAGGCGTCCACCTGTTCAAACTCGCGGAACAGCTTGTCGAAATGCTTCTCTTCAATCCCTTTGCCCGTGTCCGCCACTTGCAGATGGACAAAGTCGTCTTCGCGCTGGATTTGCAGGCGGATTGTGCCGGCATCCGTAAACTTCGCCGCATTAGACAGCAAATTTAACAAAATCTGGCGGATACGGATAGGATCCGCCTCAATCAGCGGCAACTCAGGGTCAAACGCCGTTAACAACGTCACAGGCTTATCGCTCAACAGCGCCGTAATTGTCGCCAACACATTCCGCGCCGCCTCCGCCAGATCTACCTGCTCAAACAGCAACACCATTTTGCCCGCTTCGATCTTTGACATATCCAGAATGTCATTGATCAGCCGCAGCAAATGCTGCCCGCTGTGGTGGATCGAAGTCAGGTCCTCTTCTTGTTCGGTGGTAATAGGGCCATCAATCCCTTTGAGCATCAGGCGGGAGAAACCAATGATCGAATTCAGCGGCGTGCGTAGTTCATGCGACATATTCGCCAGGAATTGGGTCTTGAGCCGATCCACTTCGCGCAACCGCTCATTGGCTGCCTGAATTTCCTGGAAGAGGCGGGCGCTTTCAATGGTTGCCGCCAGATTGCTGCTTAACGTTTGCAGCAGTCGCAAATCGTCTTCGCTGAAAGCATTAAGCTGCTGGCTCTGCACGCTGATGATGCCAATTACGCGCCGCCCCAGCGCCAGCGGCACAATAAGCTGCGAAAAAGCCAGGCTATTTTGCAGCCCGCTGCCTGGCAGCCCGCCATCGGGCGACCCGACCCCGCTCAAGGTACGCACGTCATTGACGATGATGGGTTCGCCCCAGGTCAACGCCTGACGCGCCAGCCCATGGTCGGGCGACAGCGTGGGCGCAAATGGCTGGCTGCCGCGCGCGGCAATCTGGACAAGCTGCCGCTCCGTCTCATCCAGAATGTAAATGGCTACGCTGGCTTGATTCAAACTTTCCTGCAAGGCGCTAACTGTGTTGCGAATGCGCACGTCGGCTTCGATGCTGGAAGCGGCAGCCTGGGAGATACGGAACAGCTTGCGCAGTTCGGCGACGTTTTGCTGCGTCTGCTGAAATAGCTGGGCGTTTGTCACCGCCAGGCTGGTTTGCGTGGCTACGGTGCGCAGCAGTTGGAGGTGGTTGGGCGTGTAAGCGTCCGGCTTATGCGCCTGGACGGTAATAAAGCCGATGGGGTCATCTTCACGCAGCAGGGGCGCCCACATCGAAGATGGCAGCGGCGGCTGCCCCCAATAGCTGCTTTCTGCTTTCACCAGTGGCATGTGCGCTGCCGCAATCAGGGGCACGCCCGCATGGAGGAAGCGGTAGAGCGGCTCGTCGGCGATGAGATGGCGCGGCTCTATCTCCATTGTCTCCCCGTCGTAAACGCAAAGAACGGTCTGCAGCCGATTTGTGTTGGGCGTGTATAGAGCCAGGGCAAAGGTGTCATTTTGCACCAGGCGACCAAGCTGGGCGTCTACCACTTCGGCTAATTGGGACACATCCAGGATGCCAGAGATGTGCGTGCCAATCTGGTTCAGCGCCACCAGTTCCTGGGCGCTGCGCAGGGTATCGTCCAGCAGGCGAATATTCTCCAGGAAAGTGGTCAACTGACCCACCACTGCCTGCGCATAGTTGTAGCCGGAGCGGTTCAGGCGGTGCGGACTGCTGTGGAAATCCAGAGCCAGATACCCGACCAACTGCTTCTGGCTGAAGGCGGGAATGAGAACAGCGCCGTGAATGTCGAACTGGCGCACGTGCTGCTGGATAACCGTGGAGGCGGCCTCTGTATCTGAATCCTCCAGGACGATCAATTCGCGCCGCCGCGCCAGGTCGGTGAAGACGGATTCCTCCGTGATGGGCATTTGCAGATGAGGCCCCTGTGGCTGGTCGCGGGTAAACTCCGCCACCACATACCCCAGGCCCGCCTGACGATCGTACAACACAAAGCGGCACTGCGGCGCGGCGGTATAGTTGGCGACAGATCGGACGGTGATGTCCAGGGCGTCTTCTTGCGTTAAAGCCTGGTTGAGTTCGCCGCTGATGCGGTAGAGGGCGTCTGTTTCCGCCAGCAGTCGCTGGTTTGCCAGAAGGGTGGCCGCCTGGTCAGCCAGGGTAAGGAACGGCTGTAAATCGCGGGTGGGCAGCGGATCGGCGGCAACGCGGGTCAAGACCAGGGTTGCCAGCCACTCCTGTTCTACCTGGATGGGGATCAGGGCGGCGCTGCGCACCTGGTTGCGCTGGAAAACGCGCTGTATGGCGCTGTCTAGCCGTTCATCCGTTTGCCCATCGCGCAGGATGATAACTTGTTGCCCTAAGATGGCTTCGCTATGCGGGAAGCGATCGCGCAGATAGCGGACGGTGGGGTCAAATGGCGTATCTAACCGGCTCCACAGCACGGGCGTGAGCAAGTGATCCGGCGACAAGGGATCGGGGGCAATAACCATAGCCATGTCACACAATCCCGACGCGCTGGTAAAGCGCATGAGGGAGTGGTAGATGGTGTTGGCGTCTGCCGCTTCGGTAATCTGGCGGCCCGTCTCGTAAAGGTTGGTGCTGGTTTGCAGGTTTTGCTCAATCTGGGCAAACAGTTCGGTATTTTCAATAGCGATGGCTACCTGGTCAGCCAACGATTGCAGCACGGCGATGCTTTCCGCGGCAAAGCCAGCCAGCCTGTCACTCTGCGCCGAGATGGCGCCAATGACGCGCCGCCTTTCGGCAGCGTGCCCCGTCAGCGGGGCGCGCCCGCGGGTGCGCAGCGGCAGGGTCAGTTCGGAGCGGGTTGCCGGCAGCAGGGGGTCTGCCGCCCAATATTTTGCCTGGCGCACGTCTTGTTCGACCAGCGCCGTGCCGCGGGCAATGGCTACGCCCACCATAGAGCCTTGCTCGACTGGCGGATCGGCGGCTATCAGGAAACGCAGTCCGTTGCGTAAATGCTGTTTGCCGGCAGCGCCCGTTCCGCCGCGCAGCACAGCCATGCCTTCTTCCACCAGGAATAAGCCGACGTAATACAGGTCGAACTGTTCTTGAATCAGATTAACTACCGTAGCGATTAACTCCGCTCGATCCAGGATGGTGCTGGCGGCGCGCGATACTTCCGCGGCTAATTGCAACTGCGTCGAGTAGAGGATGCTCTCTTGCAGCAGGCGCGCATTGTCTATGGCAATGGCTATCTGGTTAGCCATTGTTTGCAGCGTTTGCACCAACTGGGGGGTGAAATGCTCTGAACGTTCGCTTTGCACTGTGAGCGCGCCAATGATGCGCCACCCTGGGGTGGCGCGTTCGCGCACGCGCAAGGGCATCGCCAGTTCCGCGCGCGTCAGCGGTAAAAAGGGATTGGCGCGCCACTCAGGGTCTTGCTGCACGTTGGACGCCAGGCGCACCTGACCATCGCTGATACTGCTGCCGATTAATGAACCGGGCCCCAGGGGTAGGTGGTGACCAACGGCTAACTGGCGCTGGCCTGCTTCACCCGTAGCGCCGCGCAGCACAGCCTGTCCAGATTGGGCGTCTACCAGGAAGATGCCCACGTAGTAAAGGGCAAACGCTTCCTCAATCAGTTCTACGGCGCTCTGCATCAGGGTTTGCACGTCCAGAATGCTGCTGGCAGCGGCAGCTACCTGGGCGGCGGTTTCTAACTGAATGCGCTGCGCCGTTTGCGTTTGCAACGCCTCTCTGGTTTGGGCTAATTGCAACTGGTTATTGATAGCCACTGCCAGCGATGTGGAAATAGTTTCCAGCAGATTTGCGTCGTCGGGTGGGAAAGCGGCTACGTTTTCGCGGTGCGCCAGGGTCAGCACGCCAATGCAATTGTTCGCCGCCACCAGTGGGAAACATGCCCAGGCAGAGCCAGGCGTAGCGGGAATTTCCTGGGGTAGACGGCGCTGCCATTCGGCGTAGCTGCCGGCATTCAAAATAAGCGGTGTATTGGAGCGCGCAGCAATCTGGCTGATCTGATGGCTGAAAGGATCGGGGGCAAGGCTCGCCAGTTGGTTGGTGCCGACGCCATATTGATAATGATAAGCAGGCGAGAAGGCCAGCGGCGCGTCTGGCGCAGCCAGGTAGACGGTCAGTTCAGTCGCTTCCGTCAGCGTCAAAATTTCACGGCGCACCCCGTCAAATACAGCGTCTAACGTTGGCGCCTGCGCCATGCGTTGTCCCACGCGGTAGAGCGTGGTCAACTGCGCCACGCGGCTGCGGGCTTCTGTGGCTAACAGGGCGTTGTGCAGGGCAATACCTGTCTGGTTAGCCATGGCGCTGACCAGGCGCGTTTCGGCGGCGGTGAATGGCCCCTGGCTGCGGAACAACAGGATCAAGCCAACGGCCTCGCCCGCAAACGCCAGGGGCGATAATAGCATGTGGGATTGCTCCAGACGTCGCAGCAACGCCTGTTCCGCGGCGGGGGATTCAGCGGCGGGGGACCAGTTTATTGTTTGCAACTGGTGCAGCGCCTGCCGCGCCGTGGGGAAGTCGTGGAGGGAGAAGATGGTATAGGCCGGCAGGCGCTGCCCATTGCGGTGGTCAGCCGCCAGAGGCGAATCCGCCTGAATGGTGATCGCGTCCGCCGCCTGATCCCAGGCGGCTAAGAGGCAGCGGTCTATGTTAAGCTGCTGCGTAAAGGCGCGGGCGGCGCGCTGGTAAATTTCGTCTACGTCCAGCGACGTGCTGAGTAAGCTGGTGAGCTGGTATAACGCTTCTGTTTCCCGCAGCCGGGCCTGCGTCTGGCCAAAGAGGCGGCTGTTTTCCACCGTCAGGGCAATCTGGCTGGCTATGGCAGCCACCAGGTTTTGGTCCTGAGGATTCAGCGTGCTGTCGCTACCTGGCACAACGAGTTCGCCAATAATTTGCCCGCGCGATACCAGGGGGGTGGTAAACTGGTTGGCAGCGGCAGGCTGGTCGCCGCCAGGCAAAGCGGCGGGGGCAATTGCCAGGGAAGGTAAGCCCGTGGTTTGTTGGTACAGGCGGTTGAGTTCAGCCAGGTTGCGCTCGACGCGGGCCAGCAGGCGGGCGTTGGCAATAGCGGCGCCGATAGTTTCGGCGCATAGAGCCAGCAGGTTGAGGTCGTTGGGGGTCAGAATGCCGGCTTTTTCGGTATAGACGCCGATGGCTCCGTATCGTTCGCTGCCGGCAAGCAGCGGTGCTGCCGCCTCGCCGCCGGCGACGGGAAACTCCAGATCGTAATAGCCAGCATCTTGGGAGCTGCGGCTGGATACCAGCAGCGGTTTCCCTTGCTGCATGGCTTGCCCTGGCAAGCCGCTGCGTAGGGGACGCACCAGCCCCAGGGGGGCCGCCAGGTGGGACGCAGCCGCTACCGCCGCCTGGATAGACCAGCCGATGTCCTGAAGTTCGGCGATGTGTACGGCGTCATAGCCGAATGTTTCTTGAATGTGCCGGCACGCCCGCCATACAATCTCCGTCACGTCATGCAGCCGGTTTAACTGTTGCCCCAAAGCCAACACGTATTGCAGTTGCTGCGCCTGGATTTCACTCTGGCGGAAGGCGCGCGCGTTCAGCACGGCGGCGGCAATCTGGTCAGCTATCAACTGCAACACCGCCAGGTCTACCGCGGAGAAAGCGGCGTCGGATGGGATGTTTTGCGCCTGATGATGTACGTCCAGAACCCCCAACAGGTCGCCGCGCCCAATCAACGGCAGCGCCGCTTCCGCCCGCAGACCGCGCTGCCCCACAACGGTGTCCGATTCCGCAGCAGCGACGCGGGCGCGGCGGTTGGCTGCTACCCAACCTACCAGCGAAGCAGAGCCTACCGCCGCTTTAGATGGGAGCGCTGCCTGACCTGTAGCAGCGCGCAGGCTGACAAATTGTCCTGTTGGCTCTAGCAAGTAAATGGCGACGTGGTAGAAGCCAAACTGCTTCTGGATCAGGCTGGCTGTTTCCGCCAACAGCTTTTCCAGCTCTAGCGAGGCGCTGGCAGCCTGCCCGATTTGCACGGCGGCTTGCAGTTGCGCCGCCCGTCGCTGGAGTTCCGCGGTGCGGTTGGCAATGATGGATTCCTGCGTCTCCAACTGTGTTCGCAGACGGAAAGCCATCGTATTGAATGTGGCTGCCAACAGCCCCAGCTCGTCGAGACGGTTCAGGCTGACATCCTGCTGCTGCCCTTGCTGCAGAGCAACCGCGCCTGCTTGCAGCTTATGCAAATCGCCCGTCAGCGGACGAATAAACCGCATATAAAGCAGAGCGATTAAGCCGAGGGCGACAACGGCAGCCAGACCAAAGGAAGGGGCTACCGTGCGACTGACGGCAGCCAACGCTTCGGCGCGCAACTGCACTGCCGCTGCATACCAGCCCAACTCGTTGATGGCTTCGTTGTCTGCCGTGACGGGAGCCGTTACGTATAGGTAAGTGCGCCCAAACTGTCCAGTGTAGGTGGTCAGCGTGTCCGGCGTGGTGGGGATGGGGACGTTGGCTTGAATAAAGTCATCAATGCGGATAGAGGCATAAATGACGTCCCCATTAGCGGCAATCAGAGCGGTGCGGCCCGAACCGCTAAACTGGCCCCGCGACAGGGTAGCCGTAATCGCAGCGTAATCGTACCCTTCGTAGAGGGCGCCAATCAATGCGCCGCTTTCCGGATCATAGACAGGAACGGCTACCGCCATGACGCGGGTAGCAGGGCTATCCATGTCAATGGTGGGCCCAAAAAGATAGTGCGATTCACCTGATTGTAAAGCCTGCCACCAGGGGGTGTGGCTCATATTGATTTGGGTAGGGGGGAAGTTAAAACCCACAACCGCGCCGTTTTGATCCACCGCCAGGATGATATTTTGCTCGGTGGGGCGGGCCAGCAAGGCGTCTATCAGTTCGTCGGAAAGATCAAGCTGCAGCCGCTGGCGCAGTAAAGGGGGCAGTGCGGTGGGCGCAAAGTTGGCTGCCTGAGCCAGCGCCCATTCCTGCTCGAGTTGTTCCAGAACGGCAGCGCTGCCGCCGGGGGCATTGTCGTAGACGGTGTTTGCCTGGCGGATGCCCGCCCATACCCCTTCATAAGCCGCCAGGTTTTGCAGGATGGCGACCTGTTCGTTTAGCTGCTGGCCCAGTTGTTCGGCCTGGATGGCGGCGATAGATTCCAGACTTTCCTGCACCAGATTGTTTACCTGGCTGCGCCCGACGATCAAACTGACCAAAACAGCCGCTACCAGAGTAACCAGCAAGCCGCTGACAACGAGAAATGGCAGCCGGAAGGCAATCGTGCCTGGAAATCTCAGGGAACTGGGTAGTTGGTAGCCCTGAAGGGGGTCGGGTGTGCTGGTCATTGAGCGTTGGGCGTCGTTTCCGTGGGGGGGGCGGGTGGAAACAGACGAATGTGAACCTGTGGGTTGCCAATGGCTGCGCCCAATTCCGCCGCAGCCGTGTCTAAAATAGCGTTAAGCTCCAGATTGCGCTGAATGTTAGCCGTAATCTGGTTGATCATCTGCTCTCGCTGTACCAGGCGGCGCGTTTCGTGGAGAAGCTGGCTGTTACGCGCAATGATGCTGCTGAGGAGAGCCAGCGATTCCAGGAACTGCGCTTCTTCGGCGGTGTAGAGCCGATCGGTATGGCTGCGAGTGAGCGCCAAGACGCCAATGGGTTCGTCCCTCTGCCGCAGCGGCACAGCCAGAGCGGCTTTAACGGATAGAGGGGGCATGGAGCCTGTAGCTGTGGGGGATGCATCAGCCCAGGCGGCGTAATCGTTAATGACGAGGGTTTTGTTTTCGACGAAGAGTTGTCCGGGCAGCTCTTGACCCGCCGCCAGGCGAATGCCGGCATCAGCCGGCTTACCCTGCGCATACCCGACTATCAACTCCAATTGTTGGCTTTCTGGCTGCCAGAGCCAGGCTGCCGCGCCATCGGAATCTAGCAGCGCCATGCTGCGCTGTACCAGCACGTTAAGCACCTGGCGCGTGTTTGCCTGTTGGTTCATCAGGGCGGCTATCCCTGGCAGGTGGGACAACAAATCGGCGCGCCGTTGCGACTCGGCGTAGAGGCGGGCATTGTCAATGTTGCTGGCTAACTGATCCGCCATAAGTTGCAGAATGGCGATATCCTCTGGTTGAAAAGCGTCTACCTCCCGGCTTTGCACGTCCAATATGCCCAACAGTTCGCCGCGCACAATAAGCGGCAGCACAGCCTCGGAGCGGGTTTCTGGCAGTAGTGGGTTGCTGAAATGGACAGGGTCGGTTCCTACGTCGCGGGCAATGCGCGCCTGTCGGTTGGCTGCCGCCCAACCGACCAGAGAATCTGAGCCGACGGGCAGCGTGTGCCGTCGCTGCTTCATGATTTCCCCCACCGGGCCGGTGGATTCGCGCACCACAGCCTGCCGCCGCGTGGGGTCTAGCAAAAAAATGGAAGCGTGATAGAAGCCAAACTGGTTGCGAATCAGTTCGGTGGTGTCTTGCATCAACTGATCCAGGTCAAGGGAGGCGCTGGCAGCCCGTCCTACTTCGACGGTGTGCTGTAGCTGCTCGGCGCGGCGGCGCAAGCTGGTCGTTTGCGCCGCGACGCGCTGTTGTAAGGTGTCTGCCAGGGTTTGCACGTCTTGGGTGAGTTCGCGCATGTCCCGCAGGTTACGGTTCAGCCTGTCGCTGAAGGTCCAGATAGCCAGAATCAAGACCAGGTTGGCAACGATGTATTCCAGCGTAGACTGCCCCTTGACAGACAAAACGGCGGGAACGACCAGCAGGGCGAAGGCGGCGTAGGGCAGGCTGCTGCGTATGTCTCCTAACAGGCTGGCGCCAATAATGGGCAGCAGGGGAAGGATAAAGAGGGGCAGGAGCAGACCGAAGTTCGGGGAGATGAGTAGATAGAGGAGAACAAGGTCAAGGGCGATGAAGTAGATGTGCAATGCCGGCATATGCCGCCCGCGCCGGATTAACCACAGACAAACGAATGTGATCAGCCAGTTATAGGCGTATGTCAGCAGAACGATGCCAAAAGGCAGCCCCATGGCAATGCGCGCGGGCGTTACCGTTTCTATCAGGAAAACGACGGCGCGCACTAGTGTGGCAATGGTTGTCGGCAGCAGCAGCGACAAAATAAGGATTTGCAGCAGACGTCCATTCTGCTGCACTTCCACATCCTGGCTGTCAATTGCCAACAACCGTGATAGGGTCAATCTCCAGCGCATAAGCCTTACCTCGGCTACCCTGTGCCGCTTTGGGGGTTAATGACCAGGGTCCCAGATAGCTTCGCCAGCCAGCACCGCCCGGATCTGGTCGGGGAAACGATCCGCATCCAGCGGTTTGGACAGAAAACCGTCAAAACCAGCCTGCCGCGCCTTTTCCATTTCCGTGG